>JAMOAC010000506.1 GCA_023621975.1 Bacillota bacterium
ATATTGCAGAAATCATCTTATCTTCTGTATCATCTATTAAGTTTTTAATTACTGCATTATATCCTTGCTTTCTATATTCTTGAATCTTTGCTTCGATTGTCTTAGTATTTGGAAGTTTTGATGAAAATATAAAAATTATTGAAGATGCATTTGATGTAAAAGTTTTTTCAAGAGACAATGACATCAAGGTTAGCGGACGAGAAGACGGCGTTGAGAAAGCAAGCGCGGTGATTGAAAAACTGCTGGAGATAGCATCGGGTGGTGACATTATTACCAGGCAGAATGTTAACTACCTTGTTGAACTGGCAAATGAGGAACAGTTAGGCATGGTGAAAGACTACCTGGAAGATTATATATGCCTAACTGCCAGGGGAAAACCGATAAAGTCAAAAACTCACGGACAGTGCAGGTATGTGGAAGCAATAAATAATAATGTTATTACTTTTGGCATAGGACCTGCTGGAACCGGTAAGACTTTTCTTGCCGTTGCCCTTGCTGTAAAATCATTTAAAAACAAGGAAGTTGACAGGATTATCTTAACTCGCCCGGCTGTAGAGGCAGGAGAAAAACTGGGCTTTTTGCCAGGTGACCTTCAAAACAAAGTAGATCCGTACCTGAGGCCTCTTTACGATGCATTATACGAGCTGCTGGGAGCGGAAACATATCTTAAGTATCTTGAAAAAGGAATGATAGAGGTTGCACCTCTTGCATATATGAGAGGCAGGACTTTGGACAATTCCTTTATTATACTCGATGAGGCTCAGAATACCACACCAGAGCAAATGAAAATGTTTCTTACGCGTATAGGGTTTGGTTCGAAAGCGGTTATAACAGGAGATATAACGCAGATAGATTTGCCAAAGGATAAGAAATCAGGGCTTAAGGAAGTGATAAACATTTTAAAGGATATAAAAGGGATTGAATTCATATATCTCAGCGAGAAGGATGTTGTAAGGCACGAACTTGTACAGAAAATAATTAAAGCATATGAGAAATATGACAATCAGAAAAGGCATCGGTAAGAAACTTTAGGAGGGAAAGTGGTGTCTCATAGTAAAAAAAAGGAAGGCAGAAGCAGGGAGATTTTTTATAAAAACAAAACCTTTCAGAGCCTGACTATAGGCATTATTTTTATTTTACTGGCATTTGTCATTATTCAGAGCGGTGCCGCTCCCAAAAAATATGACCTGAAATTATGGGACAAGTCTCCCTATGATATTGTAGCACCAAGGGATGTTGAGAACACAATAAAGACTGAGGAAAATGCCAGAGCTGCTGCCGAAAACGTAACTCCTGTAATGAAAAATCTTGACAACGTACCGATGGATGTCCTTTACTCTGCAAATAATTTTATTTCTAAAATTGTTGAGATAAGAGACGGTATAAGCAAGAATCTCCAGGAACAGAATATAACGAAAAGAGACCGGAACTATGCTGAATTTCTTGAAGCCGAGCAGATAAAAGCAATTGAAAAGCTGCGTGCCGAAGCTGAAAATTACAATATTTCGTTATATGACGAGCAACTTAAATATCTAATAGTTACGGCCACCGGTGAACAGTTGGAACAGCTGAAAAACAACCTGAATGAAATAATAAAAAATGCAATGATGAAAGATGTAACCGAGGAGAACCTTGCATGGGTGATAAACGATGCACAGAGCGAAATTTTGAAAACTGGCATGGATAAAGAGCTAAAGGATTTTGGAAGTACTATCTTAAGGGTTATGCTTAAACCAAACCGCGCTGTTGATTATGAATTGACCAAGCAGCGGCAGGAAGAGGCATATAAGAACGCTCTCAAGAACAAGGTAATAATACCAAAAGACTCAAGAATAATAAGTTATGGCGATATAGTCACTGAGGATAAACTCAAGGTATTGGAAGATTTGAACCTTTTGGAAACCGGAAGGTTTGATTATACATTTGCAGCAGGAATACTGATAATGCTTTCGCTGCTCACATTGCTTCTTGTGCTCTATATGAACAATTTCTGCAAAAACATCCTGCACAGCAGAAAAGACATAATACTTTTATCTGTTATTATGCTGCTTGCAATACTGCTTGCCAGGATAGCAAATGTGTACTCTCCTCTGCTCATACCTGTATTTATAGCCCCCATGCTTATTTCAATACTTCTCGATTTAAAACTTGCTGTAGTGGTAAACTTTATCCTTACCATTGCAATATCTTTCATAACAAAGGGCGACATGGGGTTTATTTACATGTCGATTATTAGCGGTACATTGTCTGCATTCATGGTGTCAAGGGCAAATCAGAGGAGCAAACTTTCAGCTGCTGGACTGGCGGTAGCAGGAATAAACATAGTCATAAGGGTGTGCATGGGAGCCATAAATAAAAACGGTTTAAGGGATATTGCAGAAAACTGCCTTATTGTAACGATAAACGGGATTGTGAGCGGTATATTTACAATCGGCATATTGCCGTTCATGGAGGCAACGTTTAACATAATTACTCCATTGAAGCTGCTGGAACTGGCAAATCCCAATCATCCCCTTATGAAAAAACTCCTTATGGAGGCACCCGGCACCTACCATCACAGCCTGATGGTAGGAAACCTTGCTGAAGTTGCAACGGAAGCAATAGAAGGAAATGCACTGCTGGCCAGGGTCGGAGCTTACTATCATGATATCGGCAAATTGGCAAGGCCCAATTTTTTCATAGAGAATCAGTATTCGGATAATCCTCATGATAGAATGACGCCAAGTCTCAGTACACTTGTAATAACTTCACATACGCAAGACGGAATAGAGCTTGCCAGGCAGCACAAGCTGCCCCAGGCCATAATCGATATCATAGCTCAGCATCATGGAAATACTCTTGTTGCATTTTTTTATCATAAAGCCAAAAAAACGGACAAGTCTGATACTGTTAAGGAGGAAGACTTCAGATATTCGGGGCCGACTCCTTCCACTAAGGAAGCTGCTGTTGTAATGCTTGCGGATTCTGTGGAAGCAGCAGTCAGGTCCATGCCCGACAAAACTGAAGGCAAGATTGAGGGGCTGATAAGAAAGATAATTAAAGACAAGCTGGACGACGGTCAGCTTGATTTATGCAATCTTACGCTGAAAGATCTTGACCTGATTGCCAAGAGCTTTATGCGCGTGTTCAGCGGTTTCTTCCATGAAAGAGAAGAATATCCGGAAATAAAACCGTTGATAAAAAACAAAAAAAATTATGAGATAATATATGAAGATGATAAGCATGAGAAAGAAATTGCTGAAAGGGGAACCGCTAATGAAAATCTCAATAGTGAACCTGCAAGACAAAATTGATGTATCTGAAAATATGTACGAATTGATAAAAAAGGTATCGGAGCTGGTACTTGATACAGAAAACGTAAAAATTGCCTGCAGAGTTGATATAATGCTTGTTGATGATGCTAAAATCCAGGAGTTCAACAAAAATTACAGAAATATAAATTCTCCTACGGATGTGCTGTCATTTCCCATAATTGAAGG
>JAMOAC010000182.1 GCA_023621975.1 Bacillota bacterium
TATAGTGGTGAGGGTTGAAGACCGATACGATACAGTCCAGCCCAGGGGAAAGCAGTATTGGAAGGAAAAACCCGACAGATGCTGGTACACAGCCACGTCCGGTATTTGGCAGACTGTGTGGCTGGAGGCTGTAGGCGAAGTAAACATAGAAAAAATCAGGCTGACTCCTGATATTGACAACAGGTGTGTCAAGGGGGAAGTGCACCTTAACAGGGAAGCTGCAAATTTATTTATGGAAGTTAATATTGACTATAAAGGTGAGAATATTGTCAGTATGAATTTAAATATTAAAGACAGGATAACCAGATTCTCTGTTTGCATAAAGGAAGAGGACAGCGTAGATGAAATACACTACTGGACGCCTGAGACACCCAATCTCTATGATGTACAAATTACAATAAAGAAAAACGAAAGCACTCTTGATTCTGTAAAGACCTACTTTGGAATGAGAAAGATTTCGGTATGTGGAGATTTGATTATGCTGAACAACAAGCCCCTGTACCAAAAACTGATACTTGACCAGGGATATTGGCCTGAAAGCCTTTTAACGCCACCGAGTGACGAAGCTATAAAATTTGATATTGAGATGACCAAGAAGATGGGCTTCAACGGTGCAAGAAAGCATCAAAAAATTGAAGATCCAAGATATTATTATTGGGCTGACAGACTCGGTCTTTTGGTATGGGGAGAAATGCCCAGCGCTTATGATTTTAATGCTGAAGAAATTGAAAACATAACAAAGGAATGGATGGAGTTTATAAACAGGGATTACAATCATCCATCCATAATTACGTGGGTGCCCCTGAATGAATCGTGGGGAGTCAGAAATATTTATACGGACAAAAACCAGCAGAGCTTTGGGCTGGCTTTATATTATATAGCAAAAGCTATTGACGGTACACGCCTTGTAAGTACAAATGACGGATGGGAAAACGTAAAAGCTGATTTTTGCTCTATTCATGACTACATTGCATGGGGAGAAGAATTCATTGAAAAGTACGGGGATAAGAGCATACTTTATGAATCAAATACTTCAGGCAGGATGCTGTTTGCCCAGGGTAATAGATATGAAGGACAACCGGTAATACTTACAGAATACGGTGGAATAGCATTTGAAAGTCCTGACAAGGAAGCATGGGGATATAACGGAGCGGTAAAGGATGTACAAAGTTTTATTAATCGGTATTCCAGCATAACTAATGCCGTCAGAAAAACGAAATACTTCAGAGGTTATTGCTACACTCAACTAACTGATGTTATGCAGGAAATCAATGGCCTGATGACTGCTGACAGGAAGCTGAAAGTACCGCTTGAAGAAATACAGAAGATAAATAAATGACTGTTGCCTGACATTAATATTACTTAATATTGATTTAATACATTACTTAAAATTGATTTAATATTACATAGGAAAGTTAGAGAGGTCTTCAATTAAATTTGGAGGCCTTTCATTGTTCAGTTGACTACCTCCATGATTAATAATAAAGGAGAATGGAGCAACGAAGAAAAGATTCCAAATCAATATGAATTATGCGAAATGTGCAACTGTCACTCTTTGGTTAGTATACGCTTTTTAAAATCTTGCATTGCTTTGTCCGTTCATATAAGAACAAGCTGCTCTAAAACTAATGATTGCGCTAAAATCTAATGATTGTTCCAAAATCTCATGAAGCCTGCTTATATATGAAAAAGCCTGAAATTTGAATTTGCTAGATAATAAGTGATTTTAAATATTAAATATATATTATAATGATAAAATATTAATTTTTTTATATGTTGATATTATTTAATGGATGATGTATACTTTTATAGGTTAGTATACTAACTCCTGTCATGGTATAATCAGACAAAATAAGTGAGGTATTTATTATGGACAGCAGCTTTAAATTGGCTTCAATTTTCACCGATCATATGGTACTGCAGCGAGATTCAGTCAATCCTGTCTGGGGAAATGCTGAAGACGGCAAAGAAATCAAGGTTGAATTCCTGGACAAAACTTATAAGACAATAGCTTCAGGCGGCAAATGGAGTGTAAGCCTTTCTCCCGCTGCTGCAGGAGGGCCTTACGAAATGGTTATCTCTTGCGACAACTGTGTATACAAACTTAAGGACATCTTAATAGGTGAAGTTTGGGTGGCAGGTGGCCAGTCAAATATGCAGTGGCCTCTTTCCGACAGTATCGGGGGACGGGAGGAAGCGGCCAAGGCTGACTGCAACGAAATAAGATATTATGATGTGCCCAGGGTTTCGACAGAGGAAGAAAGCTTAAAGGAAGGACAAAATGCACACTGGGTGCTTTGCAAGCCGGAAACGGCAGGAAACTTCTCAGCAGTGGCATATTATTTTGCAAAAAGCCTGCATGCTTCCCTGGGTATTCCAATAGGCATAATTGGCTGCAATATGGGTGCCACTTCCGCTTCCTGCTGGATTAGTGAGGAATACCTGGCTTCTGATGAGGAACTGAGGGTTTATCTGGATGAGTACTATGAGTGTATTAATAATCAAACGGATGAAGAGTATTATGCCAAACTGGAAGAATTTAATAAAAAATTTGAGAAGTGGCAGAAAAAGGCAGATGAATATAAAGCATTGCATCCTAATGCAGGTGAGTCGGAAATAGCCCGTTATGCAGGTGCTCTTCCCTGGCCCCCTCCAATGGGAAAGACATGCTTTATGAGGCCTTGCGCTTTATATAATTACATGGTACGCACCATTGTCCCTTACGGTATAAGAGGAGTTATCTTCTATCAGGGAGAAAGTGATACCGATAAACCACATTTGTATGGCAAGCTGTTCAAAAAGCTGATGGAAAACTGGAGGAATGATTGGAAAAACCCTGCGCTTCCGTTTATTTTTACCCAGCTGGCCTACTACGGCAACGGGGAAAAACCGGAAGAAGACACGGAAACTGAAGGTATTGAATGGGCAATAGTACGTGAACAACAGCTTCTTGTTTCCAAAAGTGATCCCAACACAGCAATGGCTGTTATCACTGACTGTGGCGAAAAGGACAATATTCATCCAGGAAACAAAAAAACTGTAGGCGAGAGACTGGCGCTGCTTGCGAAGGCCAGGATATATGGGCTGGATGTCGTATGTGAAGGCCCTGTATTAAAGGATATGAAAGTTCAAGGGAAGAAAGTAATACTTACCTTCGATAATACAGCCGGTGGGCTTACTGCAAGAGACGGAAAACTGACAGGATTTAAGCTGTGCGGACCTGACGGAAAGTTTGTAAATGCAGAGGCCGTAATAAAGGGAGATACTGTAGAATTATTTGCGCCCGGTATATCTATGCCTGTAGCAGTTAGATATGGTTTTGCCAATTATGCACATGCTGGCTTGATGAATGGGGAGGGATTACCGGCAAGTCCATTCCGGACTGACAACTTTGATTTAAAAAAGTTATAATACCTGCCTTTCAAAATATATATATTAACACATATATATATAGGTTGATAAAGCCTAATTAGTA
>JAMOAC010000051.1 GCA_023621975.1 Bacillota bacterium
GGCCCACCCTGGCCCATTGGCCCATGGCCTACCTTGGCCCATCTCAGAACCTTATCAATGTAGCCTTAAGTACCCCGTCAATATTCCTGAGCAGTTCCAGCACTTCTTCATTTACCTCTGCATCTACGCTTACAAAGGCAACCGCCTTCTCACCTTTTCTGTTTCTGCTCCACTGCATTGCAGCTATATTTATTCCGCTTGCACCGAGAATTGTGCCTATCTGCCCAATTATGCCGGGCTTGTCGATATTCTGTATGGCTATGATGTACGGTGTGGGCTCAAAATCCAGCTTATACCCAAAGAAATCTACAATCCTGATCTCTTCTTTTGCAAACACCGTACCGGATACAGACAGCTGTCTTGTTTTCGTTGTAAACTTCAATGTTATAAGGTTGGTATACTTGTCAAGATTCGAGTTTGTGCTTTCTATAAGCTGTATACCCATGTTTTTAAGCACGAGTTCAGCATTAACATAGTTGACTTTCTCCTTGATTATGGGATCCAGGAACCCTTTGAGAGCTGACAGCGTTATAGGTTTCGTCTCCTTTTCCGCCAGGTCTCCGCTGTAAATAACTTCAATCTTCTGAACTGTGTCTTTTTCAGTCTGGTAGTATATCTTACCCAGCATCTCTGCTATTTCAAGATACGGTTTTAGTTCGCCCAAATCAACATTCTTCATCTGCGGCATGTTAACAGCCGGAACAATCTTGTCATTCAGGGCGTCAGCAACAAGCTCCGCAATACATGTACCGACATTGTAGTTGGCTTCCCTTGTTGACGCTCCAAGATGAGGCGTGATAATAACATTATCCAGCTCAAGAAGGGGATTCTTGTAGTCCTGTTCTTCAGGCTTCTTATCATAGCTTGGCTCCGGATCAAGCACGTCAATGCCCGCTCCTGCTACATGGCCTGACTTTATGGCATCGTACAGGGCCTTTTCATTTATCAGTCCGCCTCTTGCAGCATTTACAATTCTTACACCTTTCTTGCACATTGCCAGCTCTTTTTCCCCTATCATTCCATAAGTCTCAGCTGTCTTGGGAGTATGTATGGTAATCAGGTCTGATTTTCTCAACAACTCTTCAAGGGTCTCACATTTCTGAACTCCGTATTTCTTGAATTTCTCATCAGCTATATACGGATCGTAAGCAATAACTTTCATGTTGCAGCCTTTCAGTTTTGTTGCCACGATAGAGCCTATTCTGCCCAATCCTATGATACCTGCAACTTTTCCGTCAAGTTCATTACCAATGAACAAGTTTCTCCTGAAATCTCCCCTGCGGGCAGCGGCATTTGCCTGGGGTATATTCCTGAAAACACAGAATGCAAGGCCTACTGCCAGTTCTGCAGCTGCCATTATATTGCTTTCAGGTGTGTTTACCACAATAATACCCTTTTTCGTACATGTTTCAATATCAATGTTATCAATACCGTTTCCTGCGCGGCCTACAACTTTAAGATTCTTTGCCTTCTCTATAACCTGAGCGTTTACTTTTGTCACACTTCGAACAATAATGGCATCATAATCTCCTATTATTTCAAGAAGCTCATCGTGTGTCATGCCCAATTTTACATCTACATCAAACCCAGACTCTTTCAGATAATTTATTCCTTCTTCTGCAATTCTTTCTGTAACCAGTATTTTCAATGTAAACCCTCCTAATATTTAGTTTAGACTATTTAAAAAGGATACTGTCAATAGTTTGAAGCAGTTCTTCAATTTCTTCCGGTGTTGTATCGGCCATATGGGCTATTCTGAATGTGCGCTCTTTCAAGCTGCCGTAGCCGTTGGATATCATATATCCGCGTTCACCTAGCTTTTTGTTTAATTCAGTTACGCTTATGTTTTTCGTATTTTTTATCGTCGTGACAGTGTTGGATGCATATTTCTCTTCAGGGAAAAGTTCGAAATGCTCTTTTGCCCATGCCCTTACAATTTCAGCCATTTTACGGTGACGTGCAAACCTGTTTTCCAGGCCTTCTTCAAGTATCCTGTCCAGCTGGTAATCCAGGGCAAACATATGGGAAAGTGAAGGCGTTGACGGATACTGATAATCCTTATTCTTAATATAATTATATAATTCAAGCAAATCCAGGTACAGCCCTCTGAATTTTACCTGCTTGGCGGCTTCTACAGCCTTTTCAGAAAAAGAGCATATCGATATTCCCGGAGGAAGCCCAAGGCATTTCTGGCTGGAAGTTATGCATATGTCTACGCCAAGCTTATCCACCTCAATTTTTGTTCCACCCATGGAGCTGACAGCGTCAAGGCAGTAGACAACTTCAGGATACTTTTTCATAACGTCGGCAATTTCTTCCACCGGATTCATTACACCCGTAGATGTTTCATTATGTGTAATTGTTATAAGGTCATATTTGCCTGTTGACAAAACCTTATCAACCATCTCAGGCGTGGTTGGCCTGCCGGGTTCGGAATCTATCTTGTCTGCAGGAACGCCGTTGCAAACGGCCATTTTATACCATCTATCGCCAAATGCACCAACTGAAAAAACAGCTGCTCTTTTTCTTGTGCATGAGCGAATGGCGCCTTCCATTAAACCACTTCCTGAAGAAGTGGAAAGAAGTATCTGTTCCTTGGTATACATTACCTTTTGCATTTTTTCAGAAATGCTTCTCTGCAAGTTTGACGCTTCCTTTGTGCGATGCCCGATCATTGGATGTGACATCATTTTAAGTACATCATCCCTAACCTCTACCGGGCCCGGAATAAAAAGTTTTTTATGCATATTGTCAATCCTCCTGAATTAAATAAAAATACAATTTACGATTGCCGGGTAAACGCAAATTTTCCTTTAAACAAATATTTTTGATTCCATTGATAATTTTTCTGCCTTATCAAAAGAGGTCAAACCTTATACGTTTGACCTCCAAAAAACAAGCAATAAAGCACTTTTATGTGCTTTTTTAAACTCTCTGTCCTTTTGCCTGAGAGATTATGGCTTTATAAAGCCCTTGCCCCTTCGGCGCCAAACATTGGTCTCTCCAGAGATCCGTCCTGATGAGGTCTTCAAAACCTGAGAGTATGACTCCTTCGGTGCGCTTCACATCTTATGTGACAGCGGCTCTCCCTCACCAATCATCCGACAATATTCAATTTACCAATAATTATAGATATATAGTAAAAACATGTCAAGATTTATTTTATTTCATAGTTTCTGATATAAATTGCAATATTAAATGCCGTGCAGAATTTGGTAAATCCATTGGTTACTGGAATAAATTCTATGTATCATACCGCCATTTCTATGGCCGACCTATAACCAAACATTCTTCTTGGGTATTCATTAATCCATCTCTCTATATTCTTTATCTTTTCTTTACTTACTTTTGATATATCTGTCCCTTTTGGTATAAATCTTCTTATCAATTTATTAATATTCTCATTCGTCCCTCTTTCCCATGAACTATAAGGATGAGCATAATACACTT
>JAMOAC010000377.1 GCA_023621975.1 Bacillota bacterium
ATGGGGTCCTTGTTGTAGTCATTGATATATGGAAAAACACACCGTCGAATCGGAAAACTCAAACCGGGAATTTTTGAAAAAACCTGCACATCCTACAGCTCGGCAATCTTATTCGCAGCACCCGCAATTTAGTTTGTGGTACCCATGTTTTGATTCGCAGCATCCACATTTTAATTAGCAGAACATTAACCGGCGGAAACGGTACCTGCTTTCGGAACAGGGTTCATGAAATACGCAACAGCAAGCCCCAGTGCCAGCAGTATTCCCCTGACATGAATCAGGTAGGAGGATAAATTCATAAGCGGGCGCATTATAGGATTCTGGGGCATTACAACCAATGCAAGCACGGTAATCACAGTCAGAAGAATGGCAACCAGTAGGGATACAATGGCAACCGCCAACACAATAAGCCTGCTGCTCAGCTTAAGCTTGCGGTTGAAAACAAACACCAGGAACATGATGAAACACGGCAGAACTAAAAGCAAGGCCGATGAGGCCGAAGCGATTACACTGCCTGCACCCATGGAAGGAAGATGAAGAATTTCAAACAATATGGTGGTGGACAAAGCTCCAAATACCGGTCCGGCAGCGGAAAACAAACCAACAATGAAACCTGCGCGCCTTCCCCCGGTCGATCCCCAAATCGCGGCTACAAAAAAGAATGCCAGTGCAATCGAAATGATGATTCCGAGGACCAGGTTGAAAGTATAGACTGCTTCCTGGAAAACATCAATGTCCATCTGGTTTTTCATTACCGCTGTCGACAGGATCCTTTGCCCGATAAAGGATAACAGCCCAAATGAAGCAAAGGTAATTATAAGACCGGGAACCGCCCACCTGTTTTTGGAAATCAATGGTTCTTTAACGGTTGTTTTCATGTTTTTCCCCCCACTTGACTATTCTTTCAATGCATTTTCCTGGCTCAGAAGAACTTGAACCATGACGTTCAATGCTTCTGCAAGCTCCTTTAGTTCTTCAAGGCTGAGCTCGTGAAGATTGGGTATGTGTTTCATTATTTTTCTGACCTCGGGCAATTCATTGTTCACGTCTTTCAACTCCTCCATGTTAAAATCAGGTATTGACCTGGCCCTTTCAAGCACATCCGTAATCACCGGAAGGTCGTTTTCCGGTCTGTCAAGGTAGAAGTAACAGCAACTGGTCCAGTAGTCCGAGCGTTCGAACAGGTCAAAATCCGGTACCTTTTCATTGATAAAGTCAATGGGCTTCATGGTTGATTCGGCCATGCGCCCCGCCCTGAAAACAGGTATGTCGTTTTGTATGAAATATTTAATAAGCTCCCTGTTCCAGCTTCCGATCTGCTGTATGGTGACCCTGATGTTGCGTTGGAAATATATGGGGTCGGGTATATGAAAACGGTAGAAACACAGCTGCATCTTTTCTTCGTCTGCCACCGTAAAACCCTGGTAAAGGTGGTTGTATATAGCCTGGCACCACCCCGTACCAACGTAATCTTCCGTACCTGTTCCGCATAGTGTGGGGTATTCTTCATCATCATCGATATAAAACTTTACCTCGCCTTCCCCTCCCCAGGATGAGGCGTACTTTTTCTTGTCCATCCATACACCGAAGCTTGCTCCCAGGAACCTGCCCCTGCCGTTTACCTTGTCCAGGATGGTATAGTCCTTTCGCAAGGTTGTAGGCAGTTCTTGGTTGTACCATGCATGAAAATACAGGGCATCATCCGGAATTTTATCCCCCAATGTGTAATCTATGTCATAATATAGCATGTTTGCCGTTGTAAATCCGTCATTAATGATGTCCACCCGCATCCCTTTCTTAAAAGGCATCGGTATGAAGCAATTGAAAGACTTGCCTTCAGGGCTTGAAAAACACGCGCTCTCAAAGGCGGTCATCCTTCCAAGACCCATACAGAAAAAATCCCCCAGGGGGACGTTCACTGCCGGTCTTTTGGCTCCATCCCAGTAAAACTCCAGCCTGACCTGTTTTAGAAGCCTCGGGCACAAATTATGTAACGTCATCCATATACGTCTTATGATACCACTGCTGTTTGTAACCTCTGCCAGCGTGATTCTTTCCTTCGGCCTTATAAAAAAGTACGCCCGGCCTTTCCTACCGAATGAACTTCTGCCGCCGTTTCCCTTTTTGCCCCTCGGGTTTTCGGGACTTGCCCATCTTGTTTTAACATCTTCAGGAACGATATACCATTTCCCATCGAACATTCTGCAAAACCTCCCTCCGGCATACGAGATGCCTTCAATCTTTTGCCCTGTCAGGTTCTCAGCCTTTTATTCCCCCCAGCACCAGGCCGGTGGTGAAATATTTCTGCAAAAACGGGTACACGCATATGATTGGAATCATAGCAACAATTATTTGCGCTGATTTTGTGGTTTTTTCATTCACCAGCTTCAACAAATCCAGGTCCCTCTGGGTGATCCTGTTTGGATCAATACTTATTATGATGGTCTGCATATAACTTTGAAGAGGGTATTTTTTAGGTGAATTCATCAGGATCAGCCCGTCAAACCAGGAATTCCAGTGTCCTATCAAGGAAAAAAGAGTGATGGTGGCAAGGGTCGGGATGGATATCGGGAGGAATATTCTCCATAGAATAGTCCAATGGCCTGCCCCATCCATGAACGCAGCCTCTTCAAATTCAGGAGGCACATCCCTGAAATAGTTCATGAGCAGTATCACGCTGAACACTGGCACTGCACCTGGTATTACCAGTGCCCAAATGGAGTCTAAAAGTCCCGTTTCCATAATCACCATGTACCATGGGATCAATCCTCCACTAAATAGCATGGTAATCAAAAAAAACCAGGAAAAGAATGTCTTGGCCCGGAATTGTGACTTTTTCCGCGAAAGGGGATAAGCTGCTAGGATTGTCATTAATACATTGATAGGAACCCCGAGAGCTACACGCATCAGTGATACTCCAAAAGCCCTCATGAATTCTTTGTTCTTGATTACATAAGCATATGATTTCACGTTGAATTCAACGGGCAATAGTACAACCCTGCCGCTTGATGCGGCGGTACTGGACGAAAGTGAAAGGGCTGCTACATGAATCATGGGAAAAATGCATATAATCGCCATTATTGTAAGAATAATGTAATTCAGTATTAAAAAGACCGTATATCCCCTTGATTTATTCAATCTCATACTATCCCTCTCCTTCTCATACTGTCTCTCTCCTCCAATGTTGCACCTTTCCTTCTTTTACAGGTACAGCTCTGTTCTCTCATATCACCCTGTACCCTGCAATTCTGCGCGCCAACTGGTTTGAAAAGGCAATCATGATGAAAGCAACCAGGGATTTCATCAGCCCGACAGCCGTTGCGACACCATATTGATAATTCTGCATTCCTGTTCGGTATACAAGGGTGTCGATTACATCCCCCGTACTGTATACGATTGGACTATACAGGTTAAGTATCTGCTCGAACCCGGCATTCAATATATTTCCC
>JAMOAC010000179.1 GCA_023621975.1 Bacillota bacterium
TTTTCTTCAAATTGTCAGTAAGCATGCTTCCATGAGCATCTTTTCCAACGCATCCAATCATGCTGACATTTCCACCCAGACGGGCAGCAGCAACTGCCTGATTTGCCCCCTTGCCTCCAGGTGTAGTCATAAATCCGCTTCCCGTTATGGTCTCTCCCATTTCCGGCTTTCTGGGAGCAGTTATTACAAGATCCATGTTTAAACTGCCTATTACTAAAATACGATTCATAGTTAACCTCCAAATTAAACTAATGAACGATGAAATATTAAATTCCATCGTTCATTTATTAATTATATGAAAGGTGCAGAAGAAATTAAATGGTTTTTTTTTATGGTTATGTACGTTTTTTCTATTTATAAAAGGGGACGGTTTTGTGTAGTACCATCCCCAGTCAAATTTCCTGTCAAGTCCCCCTCATGCATTCATCTTCTCTAAGCTTCCCCAGTGCTCCTCCTGGATGCCATTTTACGTATTGCTGAGGAGTAATTTTCTTTATGCACTGCAATATTACACTTAACCCCTGAAGAACAATAATCTCCGCCGTTATCGATGCCCTTGGCGCTCTGTTCAAAGGGTCACCCTCATTATTCACCCCTGCATACAAAAATGCGTCACTGTTTTTTGCAAGCCATGAATCCGGATTACCACTGACACCTATTATTATTGCTCCGTTTGCCTTAAGCGTGGAAACCGTTGCTTTCATCTCCTCTGTCTCTCCACTGTTGGATATTGCGATTACAACGTCCCCAGGCTTCACCTGGCCCGACGACCCATGCACCGCTTCAGTTCCATGAAGTTCATACGTTGGAGTTCCCGTGGACGACATCAGTGAAGCTATATATCCTGCTACATGCCCTGGCTTTCCTATTCCCGTAATATGTACCCTGTTTCCCCTGTTCTCCGCTTCAAGTATTATTTTTACAACCTTATCATAAAAATCAGTGCATATTTTGCCCTTCAATCTGGCAATCTCCGTTAGGGATGTATTTAAAAAGGTCTCCAATTCATTCCTGTATCTGTCAACGATCATTTCACACACCTCCATGTCATTCTGAAAACATGTCATATTTAAACCATATGGATTGCAAATTAATTATTATTGAAGTCGTTGTAGGTAATTTGGAATCCTGGGAACTTCTGTTTAGAAAACTATTTGAACTTTTATCTGTCAATACTTGTATCTTTCAATACTTGTGTCTGTCAATACTTTTATCCATCAATACTTTCATCTATCAATACTTTCATCTATCAATACTTTTTCTGTCAATACTTGCATCCGTCAATAAATCAAGAAAACTCACTCCCGGAAAATCATTTCCAAGCTCGAAAATCTCTGAAATGGTACAGGCAATATCCGAAAAACTTTCTCTGGTTGTCAGGTTGACACCTTTTTTTATGTTTTTTCCATAAACCAGCAAAGGAACATATTCCCTGGAGTGATCGGTACTTGGAGTCACAGGGTCGCATCCATGGTCGGCAGTTATAATGAGCACGTCTTCATCTTCCATGGCGGACATTATTTCAGGTATCCTCCTGTCAAACTCCTCCAGGGCTTCTTTAAACCCTTTCGGATCATTCCTGTGCCCATATAGCATGTCAAAATCCACAAGGTTGGTGAAGATCAATCCCCTGATACGCTGCTTCATGAGCTCCAAAGTCATGTCAATCCCATGTTTGTTTCCACTGGTATGCACCGACCGGGTTATCCCGCGGCCGTTAAATATGTCTTCAATTTTACCTATTCCAACTGTTTCCCAGCCCTTCTCCGCAAGCTTGTCTAGGACTGTCTCTTTCACGGGTTCAATGGAAAAATCCTTTCTGTTTCTTGTCCTTTCGAAATTCCCCGGGACACCCTTAAATGGCCTTGCAACCACCCTTCCAACATTATGCTCTCCGGAAAGTATGCCCCTTGCTGTTTGACAGATTTCATACAACCGGTCAACAGGTATGACATCCTCGTGGGCTGCAATCTGGAAAACACTGTCGGCTGAGGTGTAAACAATTGGAAAACCAGTCTTGATATGCGTTTCCCCAAGCTCTTTTATGATTTCCGTTCCGGACGCGGCATAATTTCCAAGTACTTTTGTTCCTATTCTTTTCTCAAATTCACCGATAATCTCCTGAGGAAAACCGTTGGGATAAACCGGGAAGGCCTTTTCAAGGCGTATCCCGGCTATTTCCCAGTGTCCTGTTATTGTGTCCTTTCCTTTGGAAGCCTCTGACATGCGCCCATAGCATCCAACTACACTATCGCAGGACTTTAGACAGTCAACTCCTGCAACTTTGCCAAGACCCAATGAAACCATATTGGGAATTTCCAGCCCGCCGCAGACTTTTGCAATGTTTGCAAGCGTATTGGATCCTTCATCACCATACTCCCCTGCATCCGGAAGGGCTCCGATTCCCAGTCCATCAAGCACTATCAATATCACTCTGTCAATGCGCACCTTCATTCTTCGCCAGCCGTCCTTTCAGCCGCAGTCAGTTCAATTTCCAACACGTTGACATCCCCTGCATTTTCCTCAAAATATGTCTTTTCAAGCTTTATATATGACCTGCCTTCCGAAAAACATTCCGGGCCAAGTTCAACGCCTCTGAACCATGCGCGTCCGATCCTGTATTCCCCCCAATCCAGGAAATCTTCGTTTTTTATGGTGAGTATCATTTTCTTTCCAAGGTAGATGAAATCAAGGCCAATCTCTTTTTCTCCGTTAAACTGTTCCTTAACCAGTTTGGGGTATATTACAAGATCTCCGAAATTTGGCTTTATGCCGAACATTTCGGTTATTATGCTGAAAATGAGCCATGACCCGGAACTGGTAAGATAATTGTAGCTTCCCCGTGCACTTTTCGAGTCTATTGAGGCAGGTATTCCCGGAAATATCCTGCTTCTTTCCGAGTTCATGCAAAAACCCGTAATGGTCTTAAACACCTCATAACCTTCCTTTACAAGGTTGTTTGCATACAAACCTTTCATATATTTCACCGCCATATGATTGTATTGGCCGCCGTTCTCCCTTGTTTTAAAAGCCAGACCAAAGCCCCTTCCCATTATGTCTATCAATCCGTAATCCTGATGGTCGGACCTTAATATATAACCGCCGAATTCGTTTTTAAGATACTTGCATACGCTCCTGTGCACTTCCCTGGCTCTTTCCTGTCCCATGACGCCTAACACCATGAGATAGGCCTGCGGTGTCAGGCTTATATTCACTCCGCCTGACTTGTTCCTGCCGCCAAGCATTTCAAATGTGTTGGTGTAGTATGCGTTGTAGAAATAGTACCCGTCTCCGTCATTTATGAATTCCTGCGAGTTGACAAGTTTAATAGCGGAATCGGCTTTAGCCTTCAAATCTTCAATCACCTCTCTTATATCCAGTTTTACAGTGTTTCCGGAAATCCCGCCGTCAAGCACGTCATAATATTTGGCGAGCCTAT
>JAMOAC010000189.1 GCA_023621975.1 Bacillota bacterium
TAGAAAAGTATTGGGAAGCTGATTTTATGTATTTGTTGTTATTCAGAATGTTTTTATAGGTGAGTTGAATATTTTTTCATTACAGGGTTTTTATTTCGACAAGGTTTGCGTGAATTAATTCATACTGGGTATTAATGTTTTTAGCGTTTATGAGGAAAGAATCTGATAGACAAAGTATGATAAATAAATTAGAATAAGACTGTATAAAGAAACTGGCAGGTTTAGAGAATCTGTCTCAGTGGTTTTGTAAATGGCGGTGATATGTTGAATGTTAAAAGAATTTTTTGGTTTTTTTTAGGCTCAGCCTGCTTTGTAATTTCACAACCCCTGCTAAGACTGCCCATTTTGCAATATCTGCAGAGATCCACTGATTTTGTGTTGGCATATACATTAAATCCTGTTTTGATGGGTATTTTGATTGCATTGTCGGCAGGTGTTTTCGAAGAAGGTTTTCGTTTCTTGTTCAAACAATACATATTAAAACCAGATAAATGCAGTTTTTCCCAACCGATAATTTTTGGTCTGGGGCATGGTATTGCAGAAGCGTTGTTCATTCTGATTCCGGCTTTATCTTTAGTGCCCGTTGCACAGTTGGGATTAGCCTTGTTTGAGAGAGTACTGGCTGTTATCCTGCATGTGAACCTGACAGTATTGATTTGGAATGGTTTTCAGAAGAAACGGAGAACCTTATATTTGCTTGCAGCTGTTGGAATTCATGGCTTTGTAAATTCCTTGATCCCTATTCTGTCACCATTATCAAATTCCATGCTGCTCATCGAGGGGGCATTGATAGTTATAAATATTTTATTGATTGGATATTCATATTATTCAAGAAAATATTATGCTTAGGAGGGAAAGTAATGAGAAGATTAAGAATTAAACCATCAGGATGGATTATATTTGTGATCATGGTATGCCTGGCATTGTTGAGTGGATGTGGTGGGCGGAAATTATCAGATGATTTCGATGAAAATGAAGTAAAAAAACAGGTGGAAAACGTTATCACATTTATTAACAAGCAGGACTCGGAGAGTCTCATTGAAATGTGCAATGTCCAAATGAAAGAGGCATTAACCGATGATGTATTGAAACAAATATATGAAGCAATAGGTGAGGGCGGTCAGTATGAAGGAATTGAAGATATGAGCATAACAGGCTTGACTGATAAAACAAGCCAAGAGGAATTTGCCGTTGTTGTTGCTAGAGCAAAATATGAGACAAGGACATTTACTTTTACAATCACCTTTACAAAACAGATGAAGCTTGCCGGATTGTACTACAGATAATACACAAAGCCGGAATGACGGAATGTGCTTTTTGACATTTATGCTGATAATCAATATGAAGGAAGTGACCCGTACAGGGGATAGGAAAGCGCTGTCACAGCTGGAACGGGGCGGGAAGGATTCGGGGCTTAAGATCTCATAAGCGACTGTGCCTTTGAATAAATGACAGCACGTCACTAAAAACCTTTGATGCAGCAGCGCTGTAGCAAATAAGGTGACTGGCTCCTCTGTAAAATTTCAGCGTCTTGCTGACCGAACTGGCATGACGGTGAATGTACACAGCACTTTTAGGTTGTACTACATCGTCTTCAAGAGCTTGTGCAACAAACAGCGGATAGCGCAGATCCTTAAATTTGGGCTTGGTGTTGTGCAGGAACTTTAAGAACTCCAATAATGTGGAAAATGGAAACTTGGCAGACGATAAGGCATAATACCTTAAATGCTCAAAGGTTCCATTTTTTATATCCATTATCAAATTCTTCAACATACCACTTAAATTACAGGGGTAAATTGGAGTATTGAGGGTAGCAATACCCTTAATCTGCCGTGAATAAGGAAGGTTTGCAGCTACAAGCCCGCCCATGGAGAAGCCTATTACGAAAATATCTTTACATCTCCTGCTTAATTCATAAAAGGCATTTTTTCCTGATTCAATCCATTGTTTGTAGGAAACTCCTTGTAAGTCCGATTTTTTGCCGGTATGACCTTTAAGCACCGGTGAAAGCGTGGTAATTCCTTTATCATGCAAATATTCAGCAAGTGGATTTACTTCTTCGGGACTCCCTCCAAAACCGTGTATTAATAAACATCCAATTTTATTCTTCAAATCTGCTCACCTTTCATACGAATTACGTTCTTCATGATAAGATATGATTCCCTATCCTGTCAATAATATTTAGTTATTTTTCAGAAAAAATTTATTTTATCCAATATTGAAAAAACTAACCCATATGGTATTATATACATATATAATTTAGAAATTTGTGGAATTGATGCTGTCTCTGACTGAAATTCTGATGTTAAGATGTCTTTCCATTTCCCTGATGTGAATAATCATCTTTTACCATATGCCGAAGAGCTGAAAAGTGAATTTGTTTGTTGTTTCCGGTTGTAAAAAAGTTTGTGATAGCGGAGGTAACAATGAAACTAACGGGCATCTTAAATGTTTTTTTCAGAAAGAGGTGTTCTATGCCAGTATTAGAAACTGAGAGATTAATAATAAGACGGTTTAGGAAAGAGGATTTGGATGATTTTTATGAATACGCCAGAAATCCCAATGTAGGTCCTAATGCAGGCTGGAAGCCTCATGCCAGCAAGCATGAATCAAGAGAGATACTGAAACATTTTATTAAAAGTACATCAGTATGGGCAATTGTTGATAAAAATACATACAAGGTTATTGGTTCTATTGGCTTGCATGATGATAGAAAACGGGATTCTCGAAATGTGAAGATGCTCGGCTATGTATTGGCAGAACCGTATTGGGGCAAGGGTTTAATGACCGAAGCGGCAAAAAGGATGATAAAGTACGCCTTTGAAGAATTGCAGATAGATCTGCTATCAGTATATCACTATCCACACAATAAGCGTTCCCAGAGAGTGATTGAAAAATGCGGCTTCCATTATGAAGGGATTCTTAGACGGGCAAGTACAATATACAATGGAAGGGTTTACGATGATGTATGTTATTCACTGACAAAAGAAGAATATTACAGTGGAATCAAGGGACGGGGATAATTTTACTGATCTTCATGCTGCGGATTGTTATTTTTGATCAAAGATAAAAATAACAGTATTACAGGGATAATAAGCTGGAATGGCATGGAATAATAGAACCACATATTACCAGCCCAGTGAATGAGCTCGAATACATTTTCATGAACCCATATTGAAAGTATAACGGAAAAAGTTACAATACATGTGGTCAGTATTCTGTAGTCCTTTGCCCCGATGAGCTGGCTTAAACCCATAACAGCTGCGTATATTGTGGATATAATCTTTATTCCTCCACCTATTATCATGATTACGTCAAAGAACGGTTCCAGGTTTAAGCTAGGAAACAAAATGGAAGTTAAATGTGGTACAAAGGTGGCCTGGTCCAAAAAATGACTTTCCAGTATGATGATATTTCTGAAGAAAAT
>JAMOAC010000251.1 GCA_023621975.1 Bacillota bacterium
TTTCCTGTCGGGATTCAGGTACAGGGATAAGGAAAAGGCGGAAGACATGGTTAAGAATCTTGCTCAAAAAGGAGTTAAGTTTCTAATTGACATGACCGGCGCTCCGGAAGATATTTATACATCAAGGGCGAGTTTTCTTGACGTAACTGCACAGCCGGTGGAATTTACGGGAAGTTTTACCCCTCTTGAAATAGGGGGAGAAGAGATAATTACCGGACAGTTTCCACAAGAATTTGAGAGATGGAGGACGTTATATCTGGAAAACCTTGATGTGTTGTACGGTAGCACCCTTTTTAACAATCAAAGCATGAACTTTTTGGGAACAAAATTGAATAAAAACATTGTTTTCGTCGGGCTGAACCTTCCGTATTTTGTTGTAGAGACAAAGGATGAACATGCTTTGAAAATACTTGAAAACATTGTTGGGTTAAAGGCTTATGAACCGCCGTCCAGAAAGGTTGTCAAGGTTCAGGTCGAAAAAGATGCGGACAACCTTAGAATAGAATCCGAAGAGGAAGGAGTAATAACAAACATTGCTTCCCTTGATTCTTTCAGGGACATTTACGGCACTTATGACGAAGTCCATAACCTGATACTTGTTAAAGATAAAAAGCTTGAACTTGAGTTTGTCTACAAATACTTTTATGAAGGCCTTGCCATGAGTATTGCCGGGGCTGTAGGCATGTTGCTGTTTTACTTCCTGGTTTTAAGGGATAAAAGTGAAGAGGGTAGAAGCAATAAACATTATTTTTCAAAAATAAAGGAAAGAGAAAAGGGATATAAAGGCAATTACAATGTGAGCAGCTGAGAAAGTAAGTCATCGTATATGGAAAGTTAGAGGGAGAAGCGCTGTGAGATTAAAAAATGTCATTTTTTCATCAATTGTATCATTTGTCTTCATTACTTCCACAATCTCCGCTTATGCCGAAAGGATAACCCTGGACGGCCAGTTCAATGACTGGGCCGACAAGCCCGGGCTGGCAGATCCGCAAGGGGATGAAGAGCCTTCCGAAGACATATTGTCAGTAAAGTGGTATCCTGATGTGGAAAGCGGCAAGCTTTATCTTTATTGCGAAAGGCTTGAGCTGGGCGATAAAAAGGATGATAAGGACAAAAATAATGGCAAAGGTGACAGCGAAGACATGGAAGATGATGACAAAGGTGATGAATATATCGATGAGAATGAAATTTATAATGATATCATGAACAATTTGCCCGGCGGCAATCCCAGGTTTAAATACTGGGTTTTGAATGCGTATTTTTCCAGTGAAACCGGCGATAAAACGGCTTTAATCGTATATCATCCGCCAAGCAGGAAAGTTGCCGTTCAGTTATACGATGAAAAAGGCGACTATCTCTGGAGCGTTACCGGGAAGTGGGGAGAGGACAAGAAAGAGGGGAAGCGTATAGAATTTTATGTTCCTTTTTCACAGCTGGTCAGCTCTGTTGAACGCGGCATTTTAATTAAATTAGCCATTCAATGCAAACACGACAGGGTTCCTGACAGCGGTGAAATAATCATCTCCACAATCAGTACTTTCCCCGCTTTGACAGTGTCCCTGCTGGCGCTGTTTGTTATTTCCGGTTTGGCAATATTTTGCTTGAAGGGAATCAGGTTAAGGGAAAGGATTGCTTTAAAGAAATAATATTTTGGTAAAGAGGTCAACGTATGCTCATTATACTGCCAATTATTGCTGCATGGATTTTATTTTTACTGCTTATCAGAAAACTGAAAATATATTTTTTTGTTTTCGTTGCGGGAAGCATAGGTCTTTTTTGGATATTGATGTACATTGGCAGGGGTGCCGTGGAGAAATATCTTGAACATGCGGTAGCTTACATCATGCACTTAATCAGTAAATTTACAGGCTTTTATGTTGCATACCCTGAATACTCAATGCTGACAGTATACAATAACTCGCAGACTGTATCATTTTTTGTGGATTATGAGTGTTCAGGATTTATTGAAACTATCACATATATAAGCCTGCTTGCATTTTACCCGATTTACAGGTGGAGGAGAAAAATTATACTTGGCCTGTCGGGAACGTTATATATATTTTTATCAAACATAATCAGGGTATTCATAATATGTGTAATAGTAAAAAAATTCGGACCTTCACTGTTCTTTTTCAGCCACACTGTTTTCGCAAGGGTTTTATTTTTCTTCCTGATGGTCGGGCTTTACTATGTTGTATTTACAAGGGCTCATATTCTTAGGCAAAAGGTTGGTAAAATAGGTTATGAAAATTGAAGTGCTGTTTCGACAATTTGTATACTGGGGAGTATGGCTTATAATACCCATACTGTGGGAACTACTGGTAGGGTTTGCCGGTTGTGTTTTGATTATTATTAAATACATTATAAGCAAACCTGAAAAAGATATTGATTTTTACCCTTTGGTAACTGTACTAATACCCGTATATAATTCACAAAAGACACTGGAAATGTGCCTTAAATCTGTCGTTGATCAAGACTACCCGATTGATAAAATAGAAGTTTTTCTTATTGATAACGGTTCTTCTGATGACAGCTACAGTGTTTTTGTAAAGTTTCAGAAAGAATATCCTCAGCTTAAAGTGTGGTGGTATACTTCCGGGCAGGGCAAATCAAAGGCACTGAACAAAGGAATATTTGCAAGTATGGGAAAATACGTGATTAATATTGACAGTGACGGTATGCTTGATTCCAGGGCAGTAAAACATGTAGTGAAAAGATTTGAAAACAATAGGGAAATAAACAGTTTAACGGGGGTAATACTTACCAATCCGCAGCTTATGGACGGAACAAAAAATTATTTTTTAAAAACCATCCAATTGTGCGAGCTGTTTGAATATACTGAATCTTTCTTTGTAGGGCGGAATGTCCAGGCGATGTTTAATACAATGTACACCCTGGCAGGGGCATTTTCAGCCTTCAGGCGCGAGGCACTTTTGAAAACCCAAATGTATAATTCTGAAACGCTGGGCGAGGATACCCACATGACTTTTCAAATAAGGAATTTTGCAGGCGGTAAAATAGATTTCTGTGAAAAGGCCTTCTTTTTCGTTGAACCGATAGAAAGCCTCAACAGGGTTTATATTCAAAGGCAACGCTGGCAGAGGGCGGAACTGGAAGTGGCAAAACTTTTTATTGACCAGCATATTGGCGGGATATTTGACTTTATTACAAAACCTCCATTAAGAAAGATTGTTTCGGATCACACATTGATGTTTCCGAGACTTATATGGTTTTTTGCAATGATTTACCTTTATTTCATAAATTATCCCATTGAATTGATCGTCGGCGCAAGTGTTCTGATGTATGCTGCATACCTGTTCAATTCAACCGTCTATATGTTTGCGTCAGCATTGTATCTTAAAGATATGGTAAAAATTAAAAGATATATGCTTAAACACTGGTATATTGTATTTGTATTGCC
>JAMOAC010000009.1 GCA_023621975.1 Bacillota bacterium
AGTAAACGAAATTATTCACTCTGTCTTTGATGATATCAGGCATTCAGACATATCCGCTGATTACGTTGTGATAAAGTGCGTTGAAATGGCTTCTACATGTTTTGAATTTCTGGCTGAAACGAACAGGGATATAAAAAGTGTCTTTGGCGAGGATTTTTATATACTAAAAGAGATTATGAAAAGAAAAACCCTTGAAGAATTGGAAGAACTGATAAAGGGAATATTCATTGAAGCAATGGATATAGAATATCAGAAGGCAGGAACGCGCTATTCAAAAGTAGTGACAGATGCTCAGAAATATATAGAAGAAAACTACAGCAATCCCGATCTGAAAATTGATGAAATTGCAAAAAATGTTTATGTAGGCCGAAGTTACCTGTGTGTCCTTTTTAAAAAGGAGGTGGGAAAAACTATAAACAGCTATATAACTGAAATCAGAATGAATAAGGCTAAGAAACTCATTGAAGAAGGATATGATAATGTATCGGATATTTCTGCCATGGTAGGTTATGCCGATGCCAATTATTTTGGAAAATGCTTTAAAAAATCATTTGGAATTACTCCCGGAAGATACATTGAAGAAATTTCACAAAATAATTTCAAGTCATAGTAAATTTTTCAATCCATATAAAGCCAATTTTACCTTATCAAGAGAAAAATTCAAACAAATTTACTTTTTTATAGAAAAATATTCCCTTTATATATTTTCCCCGTTGAAATATATTTATATATTTAAGGTACATATATTGCTGCGGCCTTGCGGGATTTATTTCCGAAAGCCTCAACATGATAATGTTCACTTCATTATTACTACACTTCAAACAAGGCACTGACAGTCTGAAAGAGGCCTCCAAAGAATCTGCTGACAGCTCTGGATCTTCTTAAAATAATTGACAGCATCAGACCTCCTCAAAAGGCAAATAATCGACGGCATTAAGAAATACATATCTAAAGCATTAATTAACGGCTCAGACGGAATTTCATAAACTAATGACGCCAATACATGACATAAAGAACAACCTAAAAGCAATGACAGAAACAGTCCAAGCATCCGCTTTGTAACTCATTGGCAATAAATGATGAAAGGAGGGAGCGGGTTATTCCTGAAGTGTACGCTAATTGAGTTGCAAAGATTGAATAGAAGATGACGGAGTTGTAGTGACAAAAAGTGTCAGAGAAATATTTAATAAAATTTAAAGGAGGTCATAGTTTATGAAAATTTTGAGACGGGTTTTTGCTGTTATATGCCTTCTTTCATTGGTTTTCTGCCTGTATTTGCCTGCTGATGTATATGCCGCAACCGTAACCACTGTAGGATGCTTCCAAAGCTATGAAACCAATCTTGCAGACAGACAGCTGACAATACGAATGAAAGCTCTTTCAGGCTCATTTACAATTAATAATGCCGGAGGCAGTGCGGGGACATATACTGTAACGGTAAAAAACGTAGACCCTGATTATGTGACTATAAGCCAGGGGACAATAATATCAAAGGGAATCAATTCATTTGTATTTACTCTTTATGTGCCTGCAAACGGCTCAACTACAGTTCATATCAACCCGTGGTATTTACCCGATCCCGATAATTTCTATTTTATAGCGTGGAGCGATAATCAAGACGGGTCATCGTATTTCAAAAACAAACTGCTTCCAAAGGCGGCACTTATAAATCCTATCTTTTCGGTAAGTGCGGGTGATGTTTTGGCAGGTACTCCACCAACAATAGGAGGTGCGGGTACACCTAATGACTATGGATATCCCAACGATTATGTCAAAGACCAGGATTTCCTGTATTATTTATCACTGATTGAAAATTACCCAACGCCTATTTTCGAAGTACCAGGAAACCATGATTTGGCAAGGGGTGGATGGGTGGATAGGGATGATTCCCGATATGATGCCGGGCAGGCTTTATGGAGAAAATATTTAGGTCCGATTAACTATAGTTTTGATGTGGGAAACACTCATTTTACAATGACCAACTTCCATTATGACATGCCAACCTGGACAAAAAGATGGGGCGGAAATCTCAACGGAGGATATTTAAGACTTGGGACTCATGGCTATGGCAGAACACTTCCAAATGATGATGACGGAGAAGCACTTTATAACTGGCTGGATGCTGATTTAACCTCGGCGGCAAACAAGACAAACAGAATAGTTGTTTCCCATCACAATTTTAATATGTTTGTGAGTGACGGTGGCACCGTAACAACTGCAAGAAATTTGTTTTCAAGTAAAAATGTCAGTTACATGATTTCCGGACACAGCCATACTTATCAGACCGGAACGGATCCGGTAACCGGTATACCGTATCTGGTAACGGGAGATGCGCAAAAGTCGAATCCGGGCTTTTCACTTGTGCATGTAAACGGGTCTCAAATAACGCAGCAGCATATGTATGCTGATAATTTGAACCTTAACATAACATATAACACTCCTAATGATGGAACGGCAACGCAGGGGAGCGCAACAATTTCATGCAGCGGATATAACTTGCCTTTTGTAAGGCTGAAATTCAAGATGTCCAATAGTTATGAATCCTATACAGCAAAGGATGCTGCAACCGGAGCGAGCATCCCGGCGTATTCAAAAAAATTCTCAGATTATACCGTTGTTTATGTGGAGACATCAATTAATAACGGAGCGACGAAAAATATTCAGGTTGTCCCTGCCGGGGAGCAGACTTTGGTTAATTTAAGTGAAGGAAAGCCGGCGACTTCAAACGGGTCTGACAGCGGATTCGGGCCTGAAAAAGCAAATAACGGAATAGTAGCCAAATCAGACGGGTGGTCGTCGTCGGCAAGCACCAACCCGTGGTGGCAGGTTGACCTGGGAAGCCCGAAAACAATTACCAAATTGGAATTGATAGACAGGCCTGAAATTGATCAGGTAACGTGCAGGAGGAACTTCCAGATAAGGGCGTCCAACGACCCGACATTTGCCACCTATACGGTGCTGGCATCCCAGGGAAGCACAGCGTTTCCTGATGACACAACGTGGACAGCGAATGTGACGGATATGAATAAATACAGGTATATAAGATTCTATAAAACTGTAAATGAATACATGTTTATTTGCGAATTCAAAGTATGGGGCTATTGATGCAATGCTCCAGTGACAATTTTACAATCATATAAACATTTTTACTATTGCGTTTAGACATTGCGCACAAGCTAAAATAAAACAAAAATGTGCCTGGCAATGTTGAAAAGCCGTTATAAAAGGCCCTGTGAACCTTTTATAGCGGCTTTCTTCCTATTACATAAAAAGTTGTATTTCGATGTAGATTTCGAACGAAATTCCTCACAAACAGAAATATATTCTCTTTATATAAACCAGTAGCTGTGTTAAATTTGATGTGTAATTCATCTTACTGCCCAATTC
>JAMOAC010000023.1 GCA_023621975.1 Bacillota bacterium
GGCATTTTTAACCTTGTCTTTGCTGCCCTCCTTCAACCTTTCCAGAAAAATTGAGCCGCAGATAATAAAAGCTATTTTGGCTATCTCAGAAGGCTGGAAAGAGCCTACAAAAGGAGCCCTCAGCCAGCTTTTGCTGCCCCAGCTTTCGCCTACTCCCTTGAACAGCACCAGTACAAGCAGTCCTATACATACCGTATATAATATAAAGCCAAATGTTTTCAAATAATACTTGTAATCTATTATGCAAATGGTAAGAGCAGCAATTACCCCCAGAATAATACTGAATATCTGTGTTTTCATATACCTTGCGTGTACCGCAGGTTCAGCCGTATGCGTGGCACTGTCCAGTACTACAACCCCTATAATGGACAGGATCAGGACGCTGAAAAACAATATATAATCAAATTGTTTAAAAAAATTGATATCTTTTGTTTTTTGGACAGAATACATTTTTACCACCTTGCCATTTATCCTTCCATTATCCGTCATGGCTGACAATGTCCAAAAGGCACAGGCACCTTTATGGATTATAGCACCATGTCAAATAATATAGCCGCCATGTCTAATAGTATCATAAGTATGATAAAAAAACTACTGCCAGACTTCAACTTATATGGAAGTCCGGCAGCATTTTGTTATTTTATTACAAAGCTTACAGGTGGCATTACCAGAGGCGAAATCAATCTTCATCTTCCAGCTTTCAGCTTTTTCAGGTTTCGGTTTCGTGGTCTTCAGCTTCCTGGGCTCCGGCTTCCTGGGTTTCGCCTTCCGGAGCTTCGTTTTCTGAAGTGCCTGCTTCCATGGTTTCAGCTTCTTCCTGGCTTTCAGCTTCTGAAATCTCGCCTTTTGCAGCTTCATCTTCTATAGCTTCAACTTCTGTGCCGTAAGCCTGATTCATTTCCTCATCTTTCAGTTTTTCCAAGACCGTACCGTATTCACTTTCACCTATTTCTACATCATCTACTGCAGCCAAAGCAGCTTTCCTGCGTCTTACAGCAAATACCGCTAGAAATACGACAACAAAAACAAAAGCAAGCAGCTGTGAAACCCTCAGGCTTCCAATCATCAGGCTGTCGGTTCTGAGTCCTTCAATCCAGAACCTTCCGGCCCCATACAGAATCATATAGAGGAAAAACACTTCACCATCAATCTTTTTTCTTTTTCTGAACCACAATAATAATGCAAAAACGCCAAAATCCCAAAGAGATTCATATAAGAAAGTAGGATGCACGGGTGTATTTCCTATCTCGCTTCCGGTCATTCCCCACGGAAGGGAAGTGGGAACACCGTAGGCTTCCTGGTTTACAAAATTACCCCACCGTCCTATTCCCTGGGCAAGTACAAGGTAGGGCGAGCTAAAGTCAAAAAGTTTCAGTACGCCGATTTTTCTCTTTTTGGCAAATATATATGCTACAATTATTCCACCAATAATCGCGCCGTATATTGCAAGTCCGCCTTTTCTCGTATTTATGATATCGATTGGGTTGTCCTTGAACAAATCCCATCTGAAAATTACGTAATATAACCTGGATGTTATTATCGCAACAGGAGCTGCAAACAGGACCAGGTCTATTATGGTATCAGGATCAAGCCCAAATTTCCTGCTGTCCCTCATTGCCAGCACCACTGCAAGCAAAAAACCAAAAGCAATAATTATTCCGTACCAATATATTGGTATATTGAAAACTGTGAATGCTACTCTGCTGATATTGAATCTGAGACCCCACAAACCCGGAAATTCAACAAATTCCATGGTACTCCCCCCTATGCAGGTTTAACTACCGACAATGCAAGATTATTAAGATTGAAATGTCCGGCAAATACTTCATTTATATATTCAAAGTTCATTTTATCATACACATCCAAATAGTCAAATATATTTACTCCTTTAAAATAAACTGATATAAAAATATGAGATATATTCTCAACGGAATTAAAGTGCCTGATAAATCTTCCCTTGGCAGCCTTTCTTATTCTTTCATAATCTTCTCTGTTAAGGCCTGATTCATGGAATTCCTTTATTTTCCTTGAAATAATATCTTTCACCTTGATCGGGTCCGGGGATTCCCCTCCGAACATTGAGTAAGCATAATTTTCTTCAATGGTGTAGTCAAATTCAAAAGTATTATTAATAAGCCCCTGGCTGTAAAGTTCATCGTAAAGGGCGGAACTTTTGCCCATTATCATCTCAAGAAGTATTTTTACCGCAACCTCTCTTCTCAATATTTCGATACCTTTCAACCCGTCAGTATTGTCCTTGAAGCCCATTTGGAAAATAGGGGTTGAAACTGCCAGAGACTGCTCTACATAATCCTTATTAAGCGATTTAATCTCATCAGGGAAAATCCTTTTTATTTCTTCACGGCGTTCAGTATTTTTTATATTTTTCTCTATTTGTTCAAATACCCTTCCAGGTTCCACATCTCCGACCACGCAAATTATCATGTTGGACGGATGATAAAAAGTATTATAGCACTTGTATAATATTTCTTTGTTTATTTTGCTTATACTTTCAATAGTTCCGGCAATGTCTATCTTTACAGGATTGCTTTTATAAAACGCTCCCAATAGGTTAAAGAAGGATCTCCAGTTAGGATCATCCTCATACATCCTTATTTCCTGCCCAATAATCCCTTTTTCCTTTTCAACACTCTCATCAGTAATATACGGATTTTGGACAAAATGAAGCAGGAGCTGGAAATTTTCGTCGAATTTATCGGTACATGAAAAAAGGTAAACGGTCTGATTAAAACCGGTATATGCATTGGGGTTTGATCCGAGCTGGGAAAACTTATCCATTACGCTGCCGTCTTTCTGCTCAAACAATTTATGTTCCAAAAAGTGGGCTATACCGTCCGGAACCCGCGTAACAGTTTCTTCGCCCGGTGCAATAAATTCATTATTGATAGAACCATAGTGAGTTGCAAATGTAGCGTATTTTTTTGAATAGCCTTTTTTAGGTATTATGAAAGCTTTCAAGCCGCTTTTATGTTCATATATATGCAATTTTTCACCTATCTTATCATATTCCACCGTCTTTATATCCATTTTCCCATTCTCCTTCTCCTTGCTGTTTTACCGCATTTTTATATTCTGCAAATAAATATGATTGCTGCATGATTACTCTTTTGACGTAAGAAAATATATGGTATCAAGCTGTATTTTGTTTGCAACATTTACGACATCCTGCTTTGTGACACTTGAGCTTTTACGTATCAAATCATCGAAAGTGTCATCGGTATTGGCAATGCTCTGCCCGAGGTAATGGGTTACTATCTGGATCTGGCTGTCTCTGAGAGACTTCACGCTTGTCTCAATGGTCTTTAATGTGGATTCAAACTCGTAGTCTGTAATATTGCCCGCTTTTATCTCATCTATCTGTTTA
>JAMOAC010000420.1 GCA_023621975.1 Bacillota bacterium
TGTAGTGGGTTACCAGTTGTTTGACGAAAGATATGGAATGAGAGGATTTTACAGTGAGGATGGAACGGTTCCGTATGCTAATTTAGCTACTTTTGTATATGCAAACAGCGGTGACGTAGAAGGGATTAATCTTGAAATTATACCTGGAATGCCGGTAAGCAATATTTCCGGAATTGTATCACTACCTGAAGGTGATGTTGCTCCGGCCGGCGGAATTGAAGTTTGTATATTTGCAGAAAACGATAACGGTACGCCTGGCTATTACGATGATGATATCACTTACAATACTGCTGTAACTATACCCGAAGGGCAGTCTTATGCGGAATACTCAATACCAATACCGGTACCAACAAATACTGCAATAACTGAATACAAAGTACGCTATGTTGTTGATGTATATTCAGGATATGTAGAATGTGGTTATTATAATCCTGAGGGAACGACCTTCAATATTTATTTAGCTACTTCTTTGGATGTCAGTACCGGGGATAAAGAAGGAATTGACCTTGAGCTTATACCTGCAAACTTTATTTCCGGGACCATATCATTGCCTAACGGAGAAACGGCACCTGAAGGTGGATTTTATGGATTCATTATAGCAAATTATGAAAACGAAACACCTGATTGTGAAGATGATTATAATTTCAGCTATTATTTCTGTATCCCCGAAGGTAAGAATTCAGTAGATTATATACTGCCGGTTGTTGCAAACCCTGTTGGAACCGGATATAAAGTATCATATAGTTTGTTATTTGCAGGCTACCAGACTGTAGGGTATTACAGTAAGAACGGGACGGTGCCGGCTGGAGAATCAATCACTCTCGTAGATGTAAGCAGCGGAGACGCAGAAGGAATTAATCTTGAAATTATACCTGTTCAATAATGAAATTATACCTTTTCAACAAAGTTCAGGCCTGTGCAATTTTCACGTTGCACAGGCCGCTTTTATTTTAATGCAAGTTGAATTAATACAGTAATAATTTTTAGGGACGCGCATATATACATAATGTAGAGAATGGAAAGGCAGTACAACCTAAGGCAATTGGAGCGACATTATGGTAATTCCTTATGACACGATATTTACATATGTTGTTGGAATAGTATTACTTTATTCATTGGGGAGATTGCTGTTGACGCCGATGAAGTTTATTTTAAGAATAATATATAATATAATTATTGGCGGCGTGGTAATTTTTGTTATCAATCTTATTGGAAAACTAATAGGATTTACCCTTGCCCTTAATTTTGTATCGGCATTAATAGTGGGAACCCTTGGCGTCCCGGGGCTGGGGCTTATTATTGCTTTAAAATTTATGTTCAGGACATAGTGATAATCGAGGCCTGCTGATAAAATATTTCCCAAATCGGCTAATTCCAATTCAGTGTCAATTCACTACAGGTAAATCAATTCTTTTCAGGATCATGTATTTTTGAAAATACATTTTGTATACAAAAAACATGTACCAAAAACATGCACTGTGTGCAACACGGCTGATATCAAGGCTTATTAGGCAAATTATCTTGACAAAAAATAAACAAAGAAGTATACTTTAACTTGAATGAAAATAGGGTAAATATACTACCAATATTCCCTTGCGAAACATGGTTTGTTAAGACATCGATTGTTAGTTCTGGATTAAGTCGGGAATTTACCGTGTTTTTTATTGCGTTGCGGCTTACGGAAACGGATTACGCGAGGTTGCAACCGAAGAACTAATGAAAGCAGGGCAATGACAGTTAATTGAAATTGAATAATTAGTAACTTTATGTGCTAATTGATAATTATCTTGTTAATTCTAAAAAAAGGGGCGAAATGTATGAGTAAGGTTATGAAGTCAATGGACGGAAATACCGCTGCTGCTCATGTGGCATATGCCTTCACGGATGTAGCGGCAATTTATCCTATCACACCATCCTCTCCGATGGCAGAAAATGTTGATGAGTGGGCGGCACATGGCAGAAAAAATATATTCGGTCAGGAAGTAAAAGTTGTTGAGATGCAATCTGAAGGTGGAGCAGCAGGTGCCGTACACGGTGCTCTGACTGCAGGAGCTCTTACCACAACTTTCACAGCATCACAGGGATTACTGCTCATGATACCCAATATGTATAAAATTGCCGGAGAACTTTTACCGGGTGTTTTCCATGTAAGTGCCCGTGCGGTAGCTTCGCATGCTCTTTCAATCTTCGGTGACCATTCCGACGTTATGGCATGCCGCCAGACGGGATTTGCTATGCTTGCTTCGGCAAATGTTCAGGAAGTAATGGACATAGGCGGAGTTGCACATCTTAGTGCGATAAAGGGAAGAGTACCATTCCTGCATTTCTTTGACGGTTTCAGGACTTCCCATGAAATTCAGAAAATAGAAGTTATCGATTACGAAGATTTTGCAAAACTGGTTGATTACGACGCAGTAAGAGCATTCAGGAAGAGATCTCTTAACCCTGAGCGCCCGTCTTTGAGAGGAACTGCTCAGAACCCGGATATATTCTTCCAGGCAAGAGAATCTTCGAACAAATTCTATGAAGCAATACCTGAAGTAGTAGAATATTACATGAATGAAATCAGCAAATTAACAGGCAGAAATTATGGCTTGTTCAATTACTACGGCGCACCTGATGCAGACAGGGTTATAGTTGCAATGGGTTCAGTGTGCGATACAATTGAAGAAACCATAGATTATCTGATGAGTAAGGGCGAAAAGGTCGGTCTTGTTAAGGTTCACCTTTACAGGCCATTCTCAATAAAACACTTCCTTGCTGCTATGCCTGCAACTGTAAAGAAAATTGCAGTGCTTGACAGGACAAAAGAACCTGGTTCAATAGGAGAACCTTTGTATCAGGATGTTTGTACGGCTTATTCCGGCAGAGCTGAAAGGCCTGTTATAGTCGGCGGACGTTATGGCCTTGGTTCCAAGGATACAACTCCTGCTCAGATAATAGCAGTCTATGACAACCTTAAAGCTGATGAACCGAAGAATCGCTTTACTATTGGAATTGTTGACGATGTAACGTATACATCTCTTGAAGTAGGACCTGAAGTGGATACTACACCGGAAGGAACCATAAGCTGCAAGTTCTGGGGCCTTGGCTCAGATGGAACTGTCGGTGCAAACAAGAACGCCATCAAGATTATCGGCGACCATACAGACATGTATGCACAGGGATATTTCTCATATGACTCGAAGAAATCAGGCGGTATAACCGTTTCTCACCTGAGATTTGGTAAAAAGCCAATTAAGTCTACTTATTTGATAAAGAAGGCAGACTTTGTTGCTTGCCATAATTCTTCTTATGTGGATAAATATGATATGCTGTCAGACCTCAAGGACAACGGAGTATTTTTGCTGAACTGCGGATGGTCCGATGAGGAACTGGA
>JAMOAC010000488.1 GCA_023621975.1 Bacillota bacterium
TATTAAAGGGAGACAGGGAAAATATAGTTTGCCATATTGATAATGCAATAAAGGAAGGCATGCAGCCTGAAAATATTGTAGAGAAGGTTTTGATTCCTGCCATTAATGAAGTTGGGAAACTATTTGAAGAAAAGAAGTATTTCCTGCCTCAGTTAATAAGAAGTGCCGAGGCTATGAAGATTGGATTTGAGCACCTCAGGCCTTTGCTTAAGTCGGAAGGGACAAATCTTCAAAAGGAAGATGTATCAATTGTTTTAGCTACAGTAAAAGGAGATATCCATGACATTGGCAAAAATATAGTAGGGCTTATGCTGGAAAATTACGGGTTTAAGGTATATGACCTCGGCAAGGATGTAAGTGCAGAAAGAATCGTTTCTGAAGCAAAGAGGCTGGGAGCCGGCATTGTTGGGCTTTCAGCCCTTATGACTACAACGATGGTGGAAATGAAGGAAGTAATTGCACTTGCCAAAAACGAAGGCCTATGTTGCAGGTTTATGATAGGCGGTGCAGTTGTAAATGAAGATTATGCAAGGGAAATAGGAGCTGACGGCTACGCGAAGGACGCCTATGAAGCAGTTAAGCTGGCTAGAGTGCTGGCAGGATTATTTTAGTTGGCAGGACCATTTGGATAGAAAACGATAAATAAAAAAACAATAATAAGTCCGGACAGCCGGACTTATTATTGTTAACAGTTTTAAAATGAAGCATAGGTTAACACTGTTTTGCCGGAAGGACAGTGTTCTGTAATCTGAAGGCTTTTATGTCACAAAACAGGTTGCTTTATCACAATATGTCAAGGTATACCGTATGGTTTTTAGTAAATTAGTAAATCGGAAAACCTCCATATATTCCCTGAGTACCGTAGAACGGGGATCCGCCATAGAATGGAGGATATCCGAACGATGGACGTCTTCTGCGAAGCAGGTTTCTAATCAGCAATATGGATATCAAATCCCTTAAAACGCGCCTGCCTCCTGCCAGAAGCTGCCTTTCCTCCTCGTTTGTGCTCCTGGAATATACTTTATTGACATCAGCCTCAACTTCGCGATATATTCTGTCAACCATGGATTCCAGCTGCTCACGGGTCGGAATGTGCATATGGCCGTAATGGGAATCCATATGATCGCAGGCACGTTCGACAGCAGGATTTATGATGTAATAACATTCCGGGTACATCGCTTCAAGCTGTTCCTGCGGCATGGTTGCCATGGGATAGTATTGGCATGGGATTCCCATTTGTTGCATGTAATAGCTTTCATATTGCTGCACGCTTATCCTCTCCTTTTAAGAATAAAATTTATCATATACAAATATAGGTAAAGTTCGAGTTAAGTACTTCAAAAACATTAAGTATTTTACTGAATATTTGAGCGGAGTATATTTATAATTTATGAATGGATTCAGCATTTGGTTACAAGTTTTGAAATTATGTAAACAAAAATACCTGTACTATATAGCCGCATATAGACGATAACTTCCAAATTGTTGGTATATAAGCGAAAACTCCGTATACAGGCAATAATTTCTAAACGATAACTCCCAAACGAAACTCCCAATCAATAACTTTTTCGTTTTAATTGTCCATTCTTTGGTATATAATTATTAGACCACAAATTTAATAAATTTTTATATCAAGCTACAAATTTGCTGAATCTTTAAGCCACAGATTGTACAAATTGTATATGATAGTAATTTAATCAACATTAAAATATATCAAATAAAGGAGTGTTGATGTATGAAGCCATTCAGAATAGGCGTATTGGGTGTAGCGAACCATTTTATTCAAAGAGTGGTTAATCCTATTCAAAAATCGGATAAGGTTCAGGTATATGCTATTGCTTCAAGGGACGTAAACAAGGCACAGGATGCCGCAAAAAAATGGGGAATTCCTGTATATTATGGTTCTTATGAAGAGTTGTTATCTGACAGAAACGTAGAAGCAGTCTATATTCCTTTGCCTAACCACATGCATGCCCAGTGGATAAAAAAGTGTGCTGATGCCGGGAAACATATATTATGTGAAAAGCCCCTGACAATGAATGCAAAAGAGGCAGAAGAAGTGGTCAGGTATGCCGAATCAAAAGGCGTAAAGCTTATGGAAGCGTTTATGTACAAGTTTCATCCAAAATGGAAGAGAGTAAAAGAGCTTGTTGAACACAGGGAAATAGGAGATATATTATCAATCCATACCGTATTCTCAATTCAGATTTATGACCCTAATAATATACGCAATATAAAGGCTTACGGCGGCGGTGGCCTTATGGACGTTGGTTGTTATGCAGTTTCAACAGCCAGGTATATAACAGGAAAAGAGCCGAAAAGGGTAATTGGCTTAAACACATATGACCCGAATTTCGATGTTGACATATTATCTTCCGGAATCCTTGATTTTGGTTTTGAACGTTGTGTGTTTACCGTCGGGACACAGATGTATCCGCAGCAGGAGGTAAAAATTTTTGGCAACGGTGGAACTATTACAGTAACGATCCCCTTTAATGATTTTCCCGATGTAAAGGCTAAAATAATCGTACAAAACAGCGTTGGAACCCGTGAGATAGAATTTGACCCTGTTGATCAGTATCAGTTGGAGTTTGAAGACTTTGCCCAGGCAATACGTGAAGGTAAAGAGGTGCCTGTACCTCCCATAGATGCAATTAACAACATGAAGGTAATTGACGCCCTTTTGGAATCAGGTGAAAAGGGAACGTGGGTAGAAATTTGACTGTTTTAATTTAACATGCTAAAAAACCTGAGTATATGAATAAATTCATATAAGAAAGTAATGACAACTTTTTAAAAATACTTTATAAAGCCTATTGAAAAAGTTCGGAAAAAGGTATAATATGGTACTAAGGGAACAATATTAAAGGTAATTTAAAATATGGGGGGCGTTACCATGAGCGAATATTTTAAAGGAGTCGGACAGGTAAAGTATGAAGGCAAAGACTCAAAGAACCCGCTGGCATTCAAGTATTACAACCCGGATGAAAAAGTTGGCGACAAGACAATGAAAGAACACCTTCGCTTTTCAATGGCATACTGGCATACCCTCACGGGCAGCGGCCAGGACATGTTCGGTGTTGGAACCGCTATCAGGCCTTGGGATTCGTTCAGTGACCCTATGGACAAGGCAAAAGCGAGAATGGAAGCTGCTTTTGAGTTTATGCAGAAAATGCAGATCCCGTTCTTCTGCTTCCATGACAGAGATATAGCACCCGAGGGAGCAACTCTTGAAGAGACTAATAAAAATTTGGACAAAATGGCAGAATTTGCCCTACAATTGATTAAGGATACCGGAATTAAGCTGTTGTGGGGTACAGCAAACCTGTTTAACCATCCGAGGTTTGTTCATGGAGCTGCAACATCCTGTAATGC
>JAMOAC010000292.1 GCA_023621975.1 Bacillota bacterium
CCGACTATCCTGTGCTTGTGCTTTGCATCGTCTATGGTATCGGTATAGAGTATTCTGCCGTTTTTTATTATGGCAAAGCTTGTGGCGTATTCTTCCAATTCAAATATTTCATGGGATGAGAGCAGAATGGTCCCGCCCATTTCATTGACATACTGCTTTATCAGGTGTATGAGTTCATACCTTAATGCCGGATCCAGATGCTGGGTGGGTTCATCCATGATTATCAGCCTTGCGCCGGTTGCCAAGGCAAGTATTGACAGTAAAATGGTTTTCTGCCCTCTTGAAAGCTTCTGCATTTCCTGCTCAAGATTGAAACCGTACTTTGAGAGAAAATTCTTAAAAAATTGATCGTTCCAGGAAGGGTATAGGGTTTTATACATATTGTAGTAATCTTCAAGCCTCAAGTTGTCAAATACCCTTCTGTCCTCGGTTACAAAGGCTATATCAATTTTTAAGGAGGGGTTAAACGGCCTGTCAAATACTGTTATCTCTCCGGAATCTTTGGGTATGACGTTCATTATGCATTTTAGCGTTGTGGTCTTGCCGGCGCCGTTTGGCCCCACCAGCGCCAGTATTTCCCCCTGCGGTACTGCAAAATTTATATCTGACAGAATCTGCTTTCCGTCAATCTGTTTGCTTAAGTTTTTTACCTGCAGTGCATACATTTCAATTCTCACCGCCTTTTCTTATGAAAATTAAATAGCTTAAAAGACAGATTGCGCAGGATGTCAAAAAGGACAATACCACATTACCCTGTTGAGTAAAGCTGATGAGGCTGTAGGGATTGAAGTTGAAAGCATTGATGTCTGAGGAGCCTAGGTCCCCGAGTATTGCATCCAGGATGACCATAAATATGGCCCAGCCCAATCCGTCCCTGCCTAGGCCTGAGAACAGCATTGTTATTCCAAATATTGAAAGCAGTAGCGTTAAACTGTTTAGGATGAATATAAGCCTTGAATAAATATCAGTTTCTATAAAGATCTGGTTGATTACAGAGGTTGCGGCGACAAGGATGGTCAGGAAAATTAGATTATAAAGATACAGCTCCTTTTTAGAAAAGGGCAGCAGATAAAGAAGTTCTGCGTTTTTATGCCTTATATCATAAGCAAGCAGCGAAGCAGAGAGAAAGAGTATAGCTATCGTTTTTATAAAAAGGTCAGGGATTAAAAGAAGCAACGTGAGAAACACAAGCCGTCCGGTCTTCTCTTTCAGTTCTTTCTGTATATATACCTCCATCTTTGAAAGGCGTTTTGAAAAATCCGCATAATTACCCATTTTTCCATACCTCCTCAAATATCAGCATTGCCGTGTGAAAATCGATGCGATCGTCTTTAAGCTTTGAAACGCATTCCCTTATGGTTTCGATTATCTTTTGGTCTATATAAACATCCCTTTTAATGAAATACCCTACTCCTTGTTCGGCTTCGATGTATCCTTCGGCTTTGAGTTTTTCCAAGGCCTTTAAAACGGTGTTTATGTTTACATCGAAGATGTTTTGCAGGTCCCTTATCGTGGGGAGCTGGGCGCCTTTTTGAAGGTTTCCAAGCAGTACTTCCGATTTTATCATGTTTACAATCTGGATGTAGGCCGGTATTCCGCTGTGTTTATCGACCTTTCTCAGCATTTGGCATCATCACTTCCTTTGAATTTTTACAAACCCGGTGGATTCAATTTCAACCGGTGCATCGTTTTTGCTGTCAACGGTTAAATTACCACCCGTTGCCTGTACATAGAGCTCGGCGCTTTGAGTCTGAGGGTTTGACACTTCGATTATGCCGTTTAAGCCGTTTGAATCTATCTCAAACCTGTCAAATGTTGACTTTATGGCCAGATTCATACCGGTTGAATTGAGCTGAATTTTGCTGAAATTGAGCTCCCCGGTGATATTGGTTCCCAAACCATCTATGTCCAGCGTCTTTCCTTCCAGTTTCCCACTGATGTCGATGCCGGTGCAGTCAATTCGTATATCGTTTTCAGATGAGATTTGTGAATTTATTAAGGCCCCTGTACAGTCCAAGGAAAAATCCTTGAAACTTCCATTGCCGTGAATTTTGATGCCATTGCAATCGATAACTACGCTTCTGAGGGTTGCCGTGCCCATCTTTATCACGTAAGTATCGTTTGTACGATAAGGCTCTGAAATGGTAAGATTACCGTCAGTTTCTTCCACAGTTAACCTGGAAGGGTAATACAATACATCGTCATCTGTAAGTTCGAGTTCAATTCCTGAATTTACGTTTATGGTTATATGATTTATGCGTTCTATGGGTATTTCGCTGTTGGGCAAGATCTTGTTTTTGCCATCCGGTATTCCAAAATGAAAATCAAATCCGATCTCAGGTTTTGCAGAATGGTCTACAATTACGCTGGTACAATAATTATAAATTGGTGCTGCTACTATTCCTACTGCTAAGAGAATCAAAACTCCGATCAAAACAGCCTTGAAAGCGCTTACTTTCCTTTTGACCATAAATACGCTGAACAAGGCAACAATTGCAATGCCGAAAAAGACCTTTTTCAAAGACGTCCAGGGCAAAAACCATGCAATAAGCCCGCTTATCATGGATATCATGATTTTAACCGTCACGCTTTCTTTTATCTTTTTTGCCACGGCCGAATTTGAGTATTTGCTGAAGAATAATAGGACAGCACCCACAAAGATAAGCAATATGGCTGCAAAGAATACTATAGATTTAATCAGGTTTTCGTTTGAAGCGATAGAAGACTTTCCGACCATCGCGTATAACTGACGTAAAGCATCCATAAGTTAGCCTCCTTCAAGCATAATAGTGTTATATAATTATATAACACTATTAAAGGTTTGTGTCAATGGGTTTTTAAATTTTTGTGGTCAAAAAATAAAAACATTATACGGTATATCTTTAAAAATTAAGTTTACCGTTTACAAGTCTTCTTTCCGTCCTACATACAGTAAATGCTCACAGCTTCCCCATACTTCTGGATTTGAAGATATGGCTTCAAAGACATCCAGCCAGTGCTGGAAGTCTTCTTCTGGCAACTGCATTAGCTTTTCTTCAACCAATGCTCCCAGTCCTTCCACAGCAATAATTCTTAAAGTCTCCAGTTTAAATTGGGACATAAATCTCTCAATGTCAGCTGGATTAAAGAAATACGCATCGGTAAATCCCTCACCCACGGTTGAATAATGTCTCCCGTCTTCAAGATACCGTAGCAATCTGCTCTTCAACCGACTGATATCCTGTGGATATGCTTTCAAACAATCTATGATAGGAGCATAGGCCGATATGAAGGATACGATAAGGACTCCACCCTTCTTTAATAAACCCATACACTGATTTATCGCTTCTTTTCTCTGGTTTTCCTCCAGCAAATGATACATAGG
>JAMOAC010000371.1 GCA_023621975.1 Bacillota bacterium
GAAAGCAGTGCTACCGGATTCGTTTTTGCGGTAAGCAGCGGTATGGTTGAAGACTCATCTGAAAAGAACTTGTCTGTTTCTATTATAAGGGAACTTAAAAAATATCATGACAGCCTGCGGGGAACAACAAAGGATATAAACATCAGGCTTGATCAGCTTAAAGAGTGCGTGCGGGAGACTGACAATCTGATACATAGCCTTACTATAGGAAACACGGAAGAAAAGAACGTAAAGACATCCTTTGCAGGCCTGGTTATTTACAATGGAAAAGCTGCAATTGTAAGTACGGGTAAAAGCAGGGTATATTTTTTACGCCAGGGGACAATTAAACAACTGCCCATAGATTACAGAAAGGCTGACAGGCTCCTTAAGGCCGGCATAATAACAAAAGAACAGGCAGAAGAGCTTATAAGCCACCTGGCGGCGACAAGCGATGAAAGTAAAATGGATGCAAAGAAAACAGAAATTGTAACCGTTGAACCGGGTGACATGTTTTTACTCTGTCCAGGCGTTACGGCTGATGCCATTAATGATGATATACTCTGTGAAGCATTCACTTCAGAAAATGAGAGCAGTACAATTTGCAGCATACTGTCAAAAGAGGCTTTAAAGAAAGACGTACCCGGTGATATTACAGTAATGGTTATTAAGGTTGATAATGTTGAGAAGGGTGCAGAGTATGAAGATGAAGAAATTGAAATGGATTTTGCACCTTCCTCAATTGATAATCACATGAAAAAGGCATACAGGCACAAAGTTGTCAGGAGAATTACCCCGGTGATTGTTTCAGTTTTGCTTTTTGCAGGTGTTGCTTTCAGTGCGTACAAGCTCCTCGAGGGGATAGCCGGAAAAAGCAGTGATGATATGTTGCCTTCCGGCAGCGATGACGTATCCGATGTAAATGACAGCGGTGAACATAAAGATGTAATTACTGATGAAGAACTGGCAGATGAAGGCCAGGAAGGACAGGAAGATGAGATGGCTCCAGAAGGTGATTCCGAGGCAGGAGCAAATACCGGCGATGGAGAGGAAGAACAGATTTACACTGTACAGGCCGGGGACACCCTTGAGAAAATAAGCATGAAATTTTATAACACTCCCAATAAGTATTCACTTATAATGGAAGCAAATGATATAAAAGATCCCAATAAAATAAATATCGGACAAAAACTTCGCATACCAAAAGAAAAATAGCCGGGTGAATCAAACCCGGTTGTTTTTTTCTGCTTTTAATCATATTTATCATCAAAGCTTCAAATAATATTGATACCGTCTGTGTTTCCTGAAAGTTTTAACATTCTAAAGAGGTGAAGATATTGGTGGAAACTATCCTTGGCATTTTCCTTATAATAAACCTTGCAGCCTTCATTGTTGTCGGAATTGATAAATACAAGGCAAAAAGATCTCTTTGGAGAATACCTGAAAAGGTTTTTTTCTGGTTTGCCCTGATAGGCGGGTGTCCGGGAGTATACTCCGGTTTTATGTTTTTCAGGCACAAGACTAGACACTGGTATTTAATGTATGGAATTCCCCTTATTTTTCTCATTCAGATCGTAGTTGTCTACCTTGCCTTGAATATATGAAAATTTTGGATTAAAATATGTTGGGGAAAATGTGTAAACAAATTTAAATAAAAATAGTAAGTGAGGGAATGAAATGCTTAATGAAAAATTGAGAATACTTGCCATTGGGGCACATCCGGATGATTGTGACATTGTGATGGGGGGAACGGCCGTTAAATTTGTAGAAAAAGGCCATGCTGTGAAATTTGTATCCGTAACAAACGGAAATGCCGGCCATTTTAGCTTAAAGGGAGATGAGCTGGCAAAGGTGCGTGCCAATGAGGCAGCACAGGTTGCAAAAACAGCGGGTATAGAGTATGAAATTTTAGGCGCAGATGACGGGAAACTGGAAGAAACTATCGAGATGAGGGAAAGAATTATCGCCCTCATACGCCGCTATAAGCCTGACATGATTTTTACACACAGGCCAAATGATTATCATCCAGACCACAGGCGCACAAGCATTCTTGTGCAGGACAGTTCATATCTTGTTATGGTTCCAAATATTTGCCCATCAGTAGAATGCATAAGGTATCAGCCCGTAATACTTTATATGTTTGACAATTTCAAAAGACCGTATTCATTTACGCCGAATATAGCAATAAGTATAGATGATGTTCTTGATAAAAAGGTTCAAATGCTGAACTGCCATAAATCCCAGTTCTATGAATGGCTTCCGTGGGTAGACAATGAACTGGACAAGGTACCATCGGCGGAGGATGAGAGAATATTATGGCTCAGGAATAAAGTGGAAGGCTGGGGTATTAATTGTGCAGACACTTGCAGGCAAAAGCTTTATGAAGTCTACGGCAGGGAACAGGGTGAAAAGGTGAAATGTGCGGAAGCCTTTGAACTTTCGGAATACGGAAAAATCCTTTCAGATGAAGAGCTTATGAAGTATTTCCCACTCTAACTGAACAAATTAAACTGCTGTGCCGGCAAGTAAGACACTATGCTGCCAAGGTGCCGGTACAGCAGTTTGTGTTATCTCTGAAAAAGCATGTCATATCAACTCTTTTAGCCGTTGCCCGTACCACAATAGTATGAGTCAAACAGGTTTGCTCCGTTTGTTGTGGCATCAACAATACTTTCAACCGCACGGATTGTATTGTTGAATATGCTTGAAATGCACATAAGAAAGCTATGCCTTCCGCCGTAAAGATAAGTCAGGCTTTTGTCATAAAAATCCTGTTCGCTGTAAATATCGGAAATTTGCATTATTACGTCTTTGGCAACTCCCAATGAAATAGCATAGGGGATATATTGCTCCCATTTTACAAGCGAAAGGCCTTCATTTTTTTCAAGGCTGCCGAATTCCTTAAGAAATCTTTTGAATGCAAGCCACATGGCATACTGTTCATTGCCGTATGATGAATAATCTTTTAATAGAGACGAATAAGCGAGCAGTATTATTCCCGATAAGGTAAGCAACATGGAGGAAAATACATTCAGAATGGCTGATATGAGTATTCCTGCGATGAAATAAACAATCCCGGAAAGTAATCCTATATACTTTCCGCGCTTTTTGGATTTTTCATAAAAATTCAGGCAAGCAGCTTCACGTTCCACCATCGATATCCACTTGTCATAGTCCGATTTGCATTGGAGGGAATTTTTCTTTTCTTTAACGTACTCAAATATTTCATTTGCTGTAACGGATTCCCCGTTGCCTATTTTATCCAAAAGCCATTCAATCAGGAAAGATTCATGAGATTTAAGATTTTCGGTTTGAATTTGTTTATTGCGGGAAATTATATAACTGTCTGTATTTTCATTAACCAGGATATTCTGGCTG
>JAMOAC010000260.1 GCA_023621975.1 Bacillota bacterium
ATACCCATTGCATCTGCCGCTATCTCATCTTCCCTGATAGCAATGCAGGCACGACCGTGGGTGGATTTAATAAAGTTTGTTATGAGCAATACAGTGCCTACCACAAAAATAAACAACCATGTCCAGTTGACAAACCGTGGAATACCCTGCAAACCGGCTGCTCCGTTAGTGATTTTTAAATTAATGAAGATAATGCGGATTATTTCAGCCATACCAAGCGTTGCAATGGCAAGATAATCGCCCCTCAGTCTCAGCGTTGGCAAACCTACTACAAATCCTACCAAGGCAGCAAAAACAGCGCCTGCAAAAACACCCAGTAAAAAGCCATAGATCGTGGGCATCCTGAGTGTAATGATAGCGCAGGTATATGCACCTATGGACATAAATCCTGCATGACCCAGGGAGAACTGGCCGGTAAATCCTGTAATCAAATTTAAACTCACAGCCAATATAATGTTGATGCATATGTTTGCCAGAGTATTTTGCAAATATGCATCAATAATATCCAAAGATATTAACAACTGAACAATAGCGAAGGTGAGTGCAAGGAATATTATTTTTCTTACTGCCTGTATCTTTAATATATTTTTCACCGTTTACACCTTCTCTCTCGTGTTTTTGCCAAGTAATCCGGTAGGTTTAACAATCAGTATCAGAATAAGGATACCAAACACAACCGCATCTCTGAACATGGAACCGCCGTAACCTGAAACAAACACTTCAACCACGCCAATAAAGTAACCACCAATCATGGCACCCGGTATAATTCCGATACCTCCGAAAACTGCTGCAACGAAAGCCTTTAGTCCCGGGAGAACACCCATAAGGGGATCAATGGAATTATAGTAAACACCGACCAGTACACCTGCTGCTCCTGCCAGGGCAGAACCCAGTGCAAATGTAAAGGAAATGGTTGTATCAACGTTTATTCCCATCAGCTCAGCGGCATCCTGGTCCATTGACACTGCACGCATCGCTTTACCGATTTTCGTCTTCTTTACTATAAGCTGCAGAAGTATCATCAAAACCACGGTAACAGCAAGTATTATAACCTGCTGCATAGTAACCACAATACTCCCCAAATTAATCTTTTGAGCCAGTATTCCGGTCATTTCAGGGTAAGAACGTGCAGTCGGTCCGGCAATAAGCTTGGTACCGTTCTCCAAAACAGTGATACACCTATTGCAGTTATCAGCACTGCAATTCTTGTTGCGTTCCTTAAAGGTTTATATGCTATTTTTTCAATAGTTATGCCAAGTAAAGTGCAAACAACCATGGCAATCAAAAGGGACGGAACAAATCCAAGGTGGAAAGTGGTCATGCATAAATATCCTACATAAGCGCCAATCATATATACGTCACAGTGGGCAAAATTAATCAACTTTATAATTCCATATACCATAGTATAGCCCAAAGCAATCAGCGCATAAATACTGCCTAACGATATACCGTTGATAACCTGCTGAAGTAGCTGTTCCAAATTATATCCCTTCTTTCATCGTTAGTCTGTTTTGCAGTAGCAGCCATAAATAATAAATAATGCCTTAGATATGTAAGTCGACAGTATGTAGGTTAACAGGTTAATGCATAAATACATACAAGTAGGGACCTTCTATGTCCCTACTTATATGTCGAAGTCCTGATATTTAATCTTTTGTAATTACTCCCAACAGTAATTATTCTCTCTTATGAAAAATTTTACTCAAATTGTTCTCTCATGAAAGACTTTACTCACCGGCTCTTATAACAGAAGCCTGCTTACCGTCTTTCAATTCGATAACTACCAGCTTCTTAACGGCATTATGATTTTCGTCTACGCTGATTGTACCTGTTACTCCTTCAAAATTAGTTGTTCCCTCAAGTGCTTTCTTTAGAGATTCACCGGAAAGATCTTCAGCACGGCGAATACCGTCTGCAACAAACATCGCTGCGTCATAACCAAGGGCATTGAATGCATCCGGCTCTTTATTATATTTTGCTTTAAAGTCCTCAATGAACTGCTTAACTACAGGGCTCTCATCAAGAGATGAATAATGGTTTGAGAAGTAAATCTTGTTGAGGGCCTCTTCGCCGGCAAGTTCAAGAAGCCTGGGAGAATCAAAACCATCAGCACCCAGGATAGGAACATCAATTCCCTGTGCACGTGCCTGCTTGATGATAAGACCTGCTTCCTCATAATATCCAGGAATGAATATAACATCAAATTCCTGTCCATTAATGCTTGTTATAATTGAGTTGAAATCTTTGTCTCCTGCAACATATGCTTCCTGAGCGACAATTGAACCTCCGCCTGCTTCAAAAGTCTTGGTGAAGTTCTCTGCCAGTCCTTTTGCGTAGTCACTTGCACTGTCCATGATTATAACTGCCTTCTTGGCTGAGAGATTGTTAAGAGCAAAGTTTGCCATTGCAGTTCCCTGGTATGAATCACTGAAGCAAATACGGAAAGCATATTCTTTCACTCCGGAAGCATCAACAGTAACATCATCTGCTGTTGCAGAACCGGAAATTACAGGTACCTTGTGCTTTATTGCTTCAGGAATTGTTGCTTTGAATGCACCGGTAGTTGCAGGGCCAAGTACAGCAACAACCTTGTCCTTGGTCATCAATCTTGTGGAAAGAGCGGTAGCCTCAGCAGGTTCGGACTTGTTATCGTACTCAACCAGTACGATTTTTTTGCCGTTTATGCCGCCTTCATTATTGATTTGCTCAACAGCAAGCTTAATACCTTCTACAGAGCCCTGTCCATAAGTTGCATTGTTACCTGACAACTCATAATTGATACCTATTTTGATCACATTTCCATCTGATCCTGATTTTGAACACCCTGCAAACAGCGTTAAAGCCATTACAGTTAAAAGTAAAACAATTGCTATTTTTTTCATTTTTTAATTCCCCCCTATAAAAATTGAAATATTGATGTTATATTTTAAATTTTTTATAAGCAATTTTAATAAACATTTTATTTTTATAAGCTTTCCGTATTTATTTATCTTATTGTCAATATTTGTTATTTGCCTGCAAATGTACTTACATTACTAATTTGCTTGTTTAATGTTCCTGTTAACGTTCTTGTTAACGTTCTTACTAACTTGTTTACTAACTTTCTTGTTAATGTTCCTGTTAAACGTTATTGTTAATTTACTTTTTTAATGTACATGTTTTGCGTGCTTGCCAATATCAGCTAATAATATACCTGTTCACAAATTTATTAATAATTCATGAATACATTTGCTAATAAATTTGCCAATACACTATTCAAATGTAGCTGATAATAAAATCGATAATGGCAAAAAATGTATGTAATTCTGCTTATTTATATAAATTTTTGTATAAACCTATATACAAAAAAAGT
>JAMOAC010000305.1 GCA_023621975.1 Bacillota bacterium
ATTTTTAATCTCTACTTATTCCGTATCCTCTCAAGCCACTCTTTTATTCTTGCTTCATAACCGTTAGCAGTGGGATTATAATAAATTGTGCCTTCCATCCCTTCAGGAAAATATTCCTGCTTTACAAAGTTCCCGGGATAGTCATGGGCATATTTATAGCCTTCCCCATATCCTGCTTCCTTCATTTCTTCCGTAACGGCATTACGCAAATGCATGGGTACTTCGCCCGTCCTTTTGTTTTCCACGTCATCAAGGGCTTTTGAGATTGCTGCATAGCATGAATTCGACTTGGGGCTCGTAGCCACCATAATGGCAGCATGGGCGAGAATTATTCTGGCCTCAGGCATTCCTATCATTTTAACGGCTTCGGCGGCTGCAACCGCAACAGTAAGCGCATTGGGATTAGCCATTCCCACATCTTCCGAAGCACATATTATTATCCTTCTTGCAAGAAATTCGGGGTCCTCACCCGCGTAAAGCGCCCTTGCAAGGTAAAACACGGCGGCATCCGGGTTGCTGCCCCTCATGGACTTAATAAAAGCGCTTATATTGTCATAGTGGCTGTCTCCGGATTTATCAAAGTTAATTCTTCGCTTCTGAACACAGTCTTCTATAGTTTCTCTTCCGATACGTATCTTCCCGTCGCCGTCAACCTTGGTAGTCAAAACAGCCAACTCAAGGGCATTAAGCGCAACCCTTGCATCTCCGTTGGAAACATCAGCCAGGAATTTAATTGCTTCGACGGAAATGTCAACATCATATTTCCCCAAGCCTCGTTCCTTGTCTGCAAGAGCATTCCTGATTATCTTTTCAATATGTTCCGTACTCAGAGGCTTAAGCATGAACACAGTTGACCTTGACAACAGTGCCTTGTTTACCTCAATATACGGATTTTCAGTTGTTGCACCTATAAGTATTATGGTACCGTCCTCAACATACGGAAGAAGTGCATCCTGCTGAGATTTGTTAAACCGGTGAATCTCATCGATGAACAGCACAGTCTTCCCCGAGGGGTTCAAAATGGGGTTCTGGGTTTCTGATACCACTTTTTTGATGTCTGCAACACCTGACGTCACTGCGTTTAGTTTTTGGAAATTTGACTTTGTACTCTCAGCAATTATTCTTGCCAAAGTAGTTTTGCCGGTACCGGGAGGACCATAAAAAATTACAGATGAAATTCTGTCCGCCTTAATCATTCTGTATAGCAGTTTTCCTTTACCGACAATTTCCTCCTGGCCTACAAATTCCTCAAGTGTCCTTGGCCTCATTCTATAAGCTAACGGTTCCCTGTTTTCAGACATTTTCATCAACCCTGTTCATTACATCACTGGTTAGGTGCAAATATTCTCCAAATCCCGCGCTTTTTTATGCTTAAAATGCCTTTTCTAATAATTAACATTATACCACATGTAAGTTCATAAGTGCATTTCTGAAATAATATAATCCCCATTATGTAAAAATAATTGCTGAAAATATTTCGCGTGTATATGGACGGCAGTGGAAATAAGCCTGGTAAAATAAACGGGATACTCCTTCCAGAGTATCCCCAGGCTGTTTACAAAGTCTCTTGGTTATTTTGTCTATGCATAAAGAGGAAATTTTTTGCATATCTCGTTTACTCTTTCAATAACTTTGTCCTTTGAATTTTCAAAGTCAGTCAGAGTCTGATGAATCATGTCGGCAATCTGAACCATTTCCTCTTCTTTCATTCCCCTTGATGTGACTGCAGGAGTTCCGAGCCTGATACCGGATGTAACAAACGGACTTCTTGTGTCAAAAGGTATTCCGTTTTTATTAACCGTAATCCTGACTTCATCAAGCATGATTTGAGCATCTTTACCGGTTACATCCATATTTGTGAGGTCTACGAGAATAAGGTGGTTGTCCGTGCCATCTGAAACAAGTTTGAAGCCTTTTTCCTTCAGCGCATCGGCAAGAGTTTTTGCATTCCTTACCACCTGCTTCTGGTACTCTTTGAAGCTGTCGGATAATGCTTCCTTGAAACTTACGGCTTTCGCGGCAATAACATGCATCAGGGGCCCACCCTGTATTCCAGGGAAAACCGCACTGTCGATCATTTTTGCATATTCCTTTTTACAAAGGATCATGCCGCCTCTTGGCCCTCTCAATGTCTTGTGGGTAGTGGTTGTAACAAAATCAGCATACGGTACAGGGCTTGGATGGAGTCCACATGCTACGAGTCCGGCAATGTGCGCCATATCCACCATCAGGTAAGCCCCGACTTCCTTTGCGATTTCACTGAAAATTTTAAAATCAATTATCCTGGGATATGCGCTTGCACCTGCAATAATCAGTTTAGGCCTGGTTTCCCTTGCAATTTTTCTTACTTCATCATAGTCTATTCTGCAATCTTTTCTTGATACACCGTAGGATACCACTTCATAGTATTTTCCGGATATATTTTTTGCCATTCCGTGTGTAAGATGCCCGCCATGTGAAAGATCCATGCCAAGGATTCTATCACCAGGATTCAGAACTGCAAAAAATACAGCAGTATTTGCCTGGGCTCCCGAATGCGGCTGAACGTTAGCATGCTCTGCACCGAAAAGTTCCTTTGCCCTTTCAATGGCAAGATTCTCAATAACATCAACATGCTCGCATCCACCATAGTATCTCTTTCCAGGATATCCTTCAGCATATTTATTTGTAAGGGGAGTGCCAAGTGCCTCAAGTACAGCCTCACTTACAAAATTTTCAGAAGCAATAAGTTCAATTTTGTTTCTTTGACGGTCGACCTCATCCTCGATAGCCTTTGCTACTTCAGGGTCTATTTTTGAAATTTCTTTTAAACTATACATTTTACGACCTCCAAATCATCCTATTTTAGCTGTTTAATTAATTTTTTATCCAATCGGAGACAGCGCATCCGCTCACCTGCTCAAACTTTATCAACGTTCAGGAAAAAGCTTTCTATATTAAGTAAAAGCTTTCTATATTAAATAATTTAAATAAAAAAAGCCAAATCCCAAGATTTGACCTCTGAATGCAGCAATAATAAGCATAATAATATATTACTTACTATCTCTGTCCTTTTGCCTGAGAGATTATTCCCTGTAAACTTTCTGCAGGGAATTTGCCCCTTCGGCGCCTTAACGGTCTCTCCAGAGGTGCGTCCTGTTATAGTCATTAAACCTGAGAGTATTACTCCTTCGGTGTGCCTTATACAGACAGCTCTCCCATAACATTCATCCGCTTTTCATTATTTAATTTAAATAAAATTATAATAATAATTATTTGTCATGTCAATAAATAATGAATGGCATACGGTAAAAAATCAATTATATCCGCTATTATTTGACAAATCGTTTATTTGACGACCTTGTACAGTTCG
>JAMOAC010000425.1 GCA_023621975.1 Bacillota bacterium
GAGAAGTTGAGGACATGAATCTGGTTGAATATGTTATAACCATGAAAAATGTAAGAATAATGGCAGGTGTGGATGATTCTCTCTATGGAACAAACAACCTTGTAATAATCCCAAGAATACCAAGAAATTGGGACGGAGTAAAAGTGAACGAGTGGCCTGTTGTATATAAAAATGGATCAAATTATGCAAGAACGAAAATAACATATGATTATTCAATTAGCCCAACTCAAGGCAGTATAGATGTATATTCCGAAAACTTCATTAACGGTGTGCAGTTCAGGTTCGGTCCCTTCGAGAAAAATGTCAGCGTATCTTCAGTAACAGTTAATGGAAGTAACATTTACAATTACACGCTGGAAGACAGAGGTGACGCCAAATGGGTATGGGTAACCCAGGATATTGGTACAAGCAGCAAGAACATAACTGTTAATGTTTCAATTCCGGGCATGTATCTGCATGACAACTTCAACGATGGTGATTTAGCTGGCTGGACGGCAAGCGGCGGTACGTGGAGCAATCCCGGATCGCATGCGAGAGGGGTTTCAAGTGGTGATGCATGGAACACATATGCCACAACTGTATCCGATCTTTCCCTTAGCGCAGACGTGAAGATAGAGAGCGGAAATGCCGTTGGTATTACATTCAGGAACAACGGTACCGGTTCAAACGGTTATGACCTTATCCTGGACGTCGTGGACGAGAAGATCAAACTCTGTAAACGTCCATATTACGTGCTTGCCTCGGAAACGGTAAAGGTTAAGCGCAACAGGACATATACATTGAAGGTTGAGGCGGTAGGTTCCAATATAAGATGTTACCTGGATGGAGTAAAGGTGCTTGAAGTAAACGACACAAGCTATTCAAGCGGTAAATTCGGAATGTTCTGTTATAAATCCACCGTTTCGGTAGACAATATCCTCGCGTACCCGGCGGGCTTCAACAGCAATCTTACCGGATGGAGCACTATAAGCGGATCATGGATCAATACTGCCGGCGGCAGGGAAGGCAGCACGGGCAGTGGCGACATATTCACGCTGGCTTCTGAAACCGGTTCGGACTTTACCTATGAAGCGGATGTTAAAATAACCGGAAATGGTTCACCAGGCGCAGCGGGCGCGCTGATATTCAGGTCAAACAGTGATGCCTCACAGTGCTACGCAGTTAATATAACCACTGAAGGGGGCGGGCAGATTAAATTGTTTAAATTCCCGTATGTCCCAATAAGTATTTACAATACTCCGATAAGCCTGAATCGCATTTACCATCTGAAAGTTGTTGCATCAGGCAGCAATATAAAAGTCTACTTCGACAACGGAACTTCACCGGTGATTGATGTCAACGACTCATCATATACAAGCGGGAGATTTGGCCTGAATGCCTGGAATGGAACTGCAGTATTTCAGAATGTTAATAAAAGCAATTGATTAGTAAATACGCTGCCTTTTGCTAAAGCCTGCAAAAGGCAGCCGTCAAAGGGGGAGTCAAATGTCCAAAAAATATAACTATGGTTGGAGTTTTACTGATAAGGACGATGGGTCATTTGTAATGAAAAATCCTGTAAAAAACTCAAGAATGTATTTTCCGCTATGCAACAACAAGCTTAAATCCTATGTTACTCCGGAGTTAAAAGGTGATATTCTGTTAAATTATTATAAATACCTTACCATACCAAAAAGCACTGAAGATCTGCACCATTCTAAAGATGGCAGGAATTTCTGGCTGAACATAAAGGATATCGGCGTATGGTCATGTTCGGGTTGCAGTGCGGAGAACAATCTTAAGACAGTATTGGGCAAAGATGATGAAGAGGTGGAAATTGAAGCAGGAATAGGCTGGTTTAGGATATCCAGAATTAATCCCGGCCTTGGGCTTAAGGCTGTGATAACCATTTTTGTTCCGTCGAATGACGATACCGTAGAGCTTGTCAGGCTGGATGTAGCAAACCTCAGCAATGGGCTTGTGGAGTTCGACACGTTCTATGCTGTTGCAATGTACGGGCGCTCAACTGAAAACCTGAGAGATCACAGAGATGTAAGTACACTGTGCAATAGGCTGATTCCAAATCCATATGGAATTGTGTTGCATCCCATAATGATTCACGACGAAAGACGGGCTCATCAGAATCCTACTAAATATTGTGTCCTGGGATATGACGGAGAAGGCAGGCGTGCACCGGGAGGATGGGGGCGCATGTTCGACTACATCGGGGAAAACGGTTCAATGGAAGCGCCGGAGGCAGTCTATCGCAACAAGGAACCGGAAAAGTTCGAGGATATGTCCTATTCAGGGGAAGAGGCTGTTGGAGCTGTAAAATTTGAAAAAATAATTCTGAATCCGGGAGACGAAAAGAGCTTTGTAATAATAGAAGGTATTACGGACGACTTTAATGAGATAGGAGTATGGGCAGAAAAATACAATACTGCAGACAAGTTTGACGCTGTCCTTGAGGAAACGAAAGATTTCTGGCAGAAGTATGTTGATGCGGTCAGATTCAGGTTCTCAGACAGGGAACTGAACAAATTCCTGAAATGGGTCAATTTCCAGCCATTTTTAAGAAAGGTGTTCGGCAGCAGCTATTTGCCGGATTTCGGCTATGGTACAGGAAAAAGGTACTGGCGTGAGCTCTGGCAGGATCTGCTGGCGATAATCATTTCTGATCCATACGGCACAAAAAAGGATATAATGAACAATTTCAACGGTGTCAAACTTGACGGCTCAAATGCGACGCTTGTAGGGGATAAACCTGGTGAATTTGCGCATAGAAGCGGTCTGGGAAGAACATGGTCCGATCATGGAGTATGGCCGTATTTTACAACCAGATTGTATATGGATTTGACAGGAGATTTAGATATTTTGTTTGAAGTGGCTCCATATTTCATGGATCATATAACGAGGAGAGGGAAAGGCACCAACCCTTCGTGGAATCCTTCCTATGGCCTGAGGCAAAAAACCAGGGACGGCAGGGTATATTACGGCACCGTGCTGGAACATTTACTCGTCCAAAATCTTACGTCATTTTACAATGTCGGAAGGCACAATATGACCCTTCTGGAGGCGGGCGACTGGGACGACACAATGGATATGGCAAGAGATAACGGTGAGACTGTTCAATTCACCGCATTTTACGCTACAAACCTCCTGGGTATTTGTGAGTGCCTCGAAAAACTGCTTGAAAAAGGGCATAAAGATATAGAGGTTTTTGAGGAGCTTCTTATACTTTTTGACAGAATACCTGGGCAGGAGAGAGTGGACTACTCTGATTACAGGCAGAAACAGGATAGGCTCGCCAAATATTAAGACGTGCTTGACGGCGGGATTTCCGGAAACACTGTAAAACTGGATATAAGA
>JAMOAC010000068.1 GCA_023621975.1 Bacillota bacterium
TTGGCATTGTTCTTTCACCGCTCCAAAATGTTATAATCTTTTGTTTATATTGATCAGTGTACCATATAATTCCTTATATATGTTGTATTTTTCAGCATACTGCTCTGCTGCTTTTTCATCGGGATAGTATTTATCCTTTATGCTGACCACATTGGCAACAGCTTCATCAAGATTATTATAGCAACCCGCAGCTGTTCCTGCCAGCAGCGCAGCGCCAAGGCATGCAGCCTCGCGGATTTTAAGCGTTGCAACGGCACAATTGGTAATATCCGCTTTTATTTGGAGCCAGATAGGCGATTTTGCCGCTCCTCCCACTGCTCTCAGCTCATTTATCTTAATGCCGGCATCCCTCATTGTTTCCATATTGATTTTCAATTCGTATGTCAGGCTGTCAAATATGCCTTTGACAATATCATGCCTTGTAGTAGCCATTGTAAGGCCTACAATTGCGCCTTTGGAACTCAAGTCACACCACGGGGTGCCGCTACCGTTAAAGTGAGGTAAAATCAGAACCGACGAAGGCCCTTTCGGCGCCTTTGATTCCATGAGCTGGTAAGCCGGTATTCCAAGCTTTTCGGCCTCCTGAACCTCGGCATGCCCCAAATTGTCCCTATACCATTGGAACAGTATTCCCCCTATATGATTCAGGGAGAATGTAAAATACATCCCGTTTTTTACATGACAGTAGCAGGGATAGTACCCGTTATACATGCTGTCATTTAAAATAGGCTTGTCAAATGCTGTTGAAAGCACCTCAGCGGTACCGTGGGAATCTATTGCAATGTTTTCTTCTATTGCACCGGCGCCCAGGGCTGCACAGGTCTGGTCATGTCCTCCGGATACCAACAGCATCTTTTTGGGCAGCCCCAATTCATCAGCTACGGAAGGCGCAATTTCCCCTACCGCTTCGCCGGGCGGAACGGCCTTTGAAAGCTGGTCTATATTTACCCCGGTACTGTATAGAATATCATCCCACCATTTTTTCTCCAGCAAATCAAAGGCCATCGTCCTTGATGCCATTGTGAAGTCAATAACCGGCTCTGCCCCCAGTTTTGACAGTACATAGTCTTCGTAGGTCATGAACTTGTATGCATTATTGAAAATGTCAGGCATATTGTTCTTAAACCAGAGGATTTTTGTCAGGGAATTCATGGGGTGGGGCCTCATGCCGGTCCTGTTAAATATTTCCCGATCCCCGAAAAGGTCTGCGCATTCCTTGCTCTCTGTCACTGTCCTGTAATCCATTCCAAGGAGAGTATTATGAAGAGGGTTGATGTTTCTGTCCACAGGAATTATAGCATCACCCTGGACAGAAAGGCTTAATGCCTTGATGTCCTTAACACCGCTCTCGTTAACAGCTTTCCTGATAACTTCCTTTGTGAGTTCCCATACTTTTTCAGGGTCCTGCTCTGCATACCCCGGCTTCTCGCTGATAATGCCGTACTCCTGTACGCCATAACCTCTTATATTCCCGTCTGGGTCAAAAACAACTGCTTTTGTGCACGTTGTCCCAACATCCAGTCCCAAAAGATACATAAAATTCTCCCCTTTTACTCTCTTCTAATTACTCTCCCCTAAGCCATGCTTCAACCTTGTCCTGTATTGGATCATAAAGGTCGGGCTCAACATCCGGTATATATTTGCAGGCTTCATAAATTATCGGAACAATGTCACCATGAATTCCTACGGCATGATGTACATACGGACCGGTTACCAGTTTGTGCTCAAGCCTGATCCAGTTTTCCACTTCAATCCACATATAGGTTCCCATCGTCTTGGGCCCTTCAATTCCTCTAGCATTGCCCAACAGTATGGAGTATTTGCCGTTGTCTCCGTCAAACCTCATGACAGTGATAAGCCCGCCCTTTATTTCGGCAGTGACGGAACCGGGGCAGTGATCAGGGAATGCAAAAGGTCTTTCCAGTTTTGCCTTTGTTCCTTCCTTGGCAAGGGATATAGGCCATGGTCCGCAATGCTGCAGCAGCTCACCGTTGTCGTTTTCGGGATGCCTTATTGTCCAGTCGACAAAAAATACAGGCGTCTTTCCCATACCTGCTGCCTGTGCCATGACAGCGGTTATTGCACCGTGAATATCCGTTTCGCATACAACAGGCAGTCCTTCGTCAGTCAGAAGTGAGTTTGCTACACAGGGCATTATATGAAGTTCCTGCTGCAGGGAGTCCCAGCACTGAATGGCAATGGCATTGCAGTCAAATTCTTTGGCAAAACGCTTCATGGCAACTTTCAGTGCCGATAAAGTCTTAACAGCTGAATCGGGAACACAGACTTCCATGTTGTCCTTGATGAACTCCACTGTTTCGATGACCTCATGGTCATCTTCAGCATCAAGCTTTCTTACCCTATGGGCAAGTTCGACCATTGTTATGGGCCTTATCTTTATTCCGAATTTTTCAAGAAGCTCTCCCTCGTTGCACATCATTGTCCAGAAAGGAGCCGGACGTGTAGATATTTGAAGTATTCTCAACTTTCTGAATTCTTTTATTACATTTGCTACGGCAATAAAGGTGTTTATGCCTCTTTCAAAGGCCTCGTCCTCAAGCCTGCAGTTGGACATGTATGTAAAGGGAAGCCTGAAGCGTCTTAAAACTTTACCGGTTGCAAACAAACCACACTGTGTGTCTCTCAGTCTGGATCCGTCAGCCAACGGAGCCTCATCCCTCGGCCCCCACAAAAGTATGGGCACGTTTAATTCTTTAGCCACTTCACATACAAGGTACTCCGATCCAAAATTGCAGTGAGGGAAAAATACTCCGTTTACCTTTTCCCTTTTGAATTTTTCTACAACCTTCGGTACATCACTGTCAAGGTGCAGCAGGCCTTCATCGTTGATATCGTCTATATCGACAAAATCAACACCCATGCTCCTTAGTTTTTCTTTTATCAGTTCTTTGTACTTCAGTGCATCTTCAACGCTGAAAATTGATCTCCTCGTCGGTGCAAAACCAATTTTAACCTTGTGATCCATGGAAATATCCCTCCATATATTTTTTGAAAAATATTTATTCAAAATATTCTTTACCTTTATTTAAATTGATTCAGCCTTATGTTTCATTAGCTATCTTTATTTCATTTTTCCTTTCCATCTCATATCGCATATTCATTCCATATCTCATATCGCAATCTCATATCGCATATCTAATTCATATTTCTATCGCGTATTAATTCCGTATCGGCTGATTACTTCATTCTGTCCTGAATCTTTCTCAGTTGCAACAAAATTGTATCGTCCAATTCTACCATGTCATACGTGATTATATCTCCCCTGTTGACGTCCTTCCTTAAAACAGCACCCTTTGCAAGGCCTGCAGGAATATATCCCTT
>JAMOAC010000081.1 GCA_023621975.1 Bacillota bacterium
CGATCTGACCATCGACGGGGAAACAATAGAAGGCTTTGAACCTGACAAGACATCATATGAAGTTGTACTGCCGTATGGTACTACTGCAATACCTGTTGTAGATGCAGTAACAAACGATCCGAAAGCTGTGGTAAGCATAACACAAGCCGATGCGCTTCCGGGCAATGCTATAATTGTGGTGACCGCCGAGGATGGCACAAAACAGACCTATATAGTTGCGTTTACCCTTGAGGACGCTCCTCGGCCTAAGAAATATAACCTTACAATTACAGCCGGAACAGGTGGTAAGATTATATCAGGCAGCAGCGGAGAGTATGAGGAAAACGCAACCATCAGCATAAGAGCAGAGGCATATGCAGGATACGTATTCAGCAGGTGGACATCCACGAACGGCATAACCTTTGCTAATCCTTACAGCGCCTCAACAACGTTCACAATGCCTGCGAGCGATACTGTAATAAAAGCTGAATTCAGATATGTCGGATCCGATGATGATGACGATGACGATGATGATGTCGTCACTCCTCCAGCAGAGCCCACAACACCGGTTGTGACACCGACACCGACGCCTACACCTACACCAACTCCGACCCCTGCTTACCAGGCAGACATTTCAGAAAACGGTACTACGGTAGCTTCACTGACTGTCGAAGTGGATGCGGATAAAGGTATAGCATCAGTGGATTTTGGAACACTTGAGGGAGACATCTTTGGCGAAAGCGGAAAGGCTGTAATAAATATGCCGAGTGTTCCCGAAGCAGACACCTATACCCTGAGCATACCCGCGGCAGCACTGGATGGCGGCGAAAGGACCCTGACTTTTGCAACAGAAGTCGGAAGCATAACAATTTCTGAAAACATGCTTGACAATATCAAGGGAAGCGGAGAAGAAAAAGTAAGTATTTCAGTAGGAGAGGGTGACAAGTCCGGCCTGCCGTCTGAAGTGGCGGAAGCGATCGGTAACCGTCCCGTGATACAGCTGACCATGGAAATCGACGGCGAGCAGAAAGAGTGGAGCAACGAGAACGCTCCGGTTACGGTTGAAATTCCTTACACGCCTACGGCTGAAGAGTTTGAAGATCCTGAACATATTGTAGTCTGGTACATTGATGGAAACGGAAATGTTGTCTCCATACCTAACGGCCGGTATAATCCTGAAACCGGAACCGTGGTATTCAGGACAACCCACTTCAGCTACTACGCTGTTTCATATGTGCGCAAGACATTCGCTGACCTGGGTGAAACCGAATGGGCAAGAAAGGCTGTTGAAGTATTGGCATCCAAGGGAATAATAAAGGGTGTTGGTGATGACAAATATGCACCGTTTGCCAATATTACCAGGGCAGACTACCTGTTGCTCCTTGTCAGAACTCTCGAACTGAAAGCAGACTTCAGCGGCAATTTTGACGATGTTCTGCCGGGCACACACTTCTATGAAGCAGTTGGTATAGCAAAAGAGCTTGGCATTACAAAGGGAGTCGGAAACAACAAGTTCAACCCCTATGAAAATATATCCCGTCAGGAAATGATGGTGATGACAGCCAGGGCTTTGGAAAGATTTAAAGGATTGCAAGCAGGCAATACCTCAATACTGAATCAATTCAGTGATCGGGATGAAATTGCTGAATATGCGGAGGAAAGCCTGGCTACACTGGTTAAGGAAGGTCTCATTGTGGGTAACCAGAACAGGTTGTTCCCGAAAGACAGGACTACCCGTGCTGAAGCAGCCATGTTTATTTACAGAATATATAACCGTTTCCCCGATTGATGTTGAGGAATGAATAAGAAAAAGGGTGCCCCGTTTGTGCGGCACCCTTTTTGTTTATATTATATGGTAACAGCATATTTCAGACTGAATAAATTATTAAAGATTACCAAAAGGCAAGCGGAATGACAAACAAAATCATCATATAGGAATAATCATAATAACCCCGCTAAAGCCGGAAACAGCGGGTTTTAAGCGCAATAACAATATTTCCGCATGATTTATTGGCATTGTTTTTAAGTATGTCAAGTGAAATTATATTATTGAAAAGATAAGATGTGCGCGCATCTTTGACCAAAATGCTTTATCAGTGTATGCCAAATAACATTTAATTTTCACTGTACTGATAAGCTGAATACTGTTGTCGTTCAGTATTTCTGCTCAACAACAAAAAATTTAAATTAAAAGGAGTGAAACAATCATTATGAAGAGAAAGATGGTAATAGTCATTACAATGCTACTTGCCTTTGTAATGATTTTATCAGCCTGTGTACCGCCAACATCGCAGCAAACCGAGCAAACAACCAGGAGTGATGCGGCTGCTACCACTGCTGCTCCTACAACAACAGCTGAGAAACCGGCAAAGTTAAGACTCTTTTATGTAACTTCAGGAATTGCCATTCCGGACGGTTTTGATTTTGCCAATAACCCTATTCTGAATATTATAGCCGAAAAGGCAAATGTTGAAATTACAGAAGCAATTGTTCCACCGTGGTCTGATATTGCAACAAAATATAATCTGATGATGTCTTCAGGAAATATTTGTGACGTTGTTCATTACAGCGGTGTCAACACACTCATCAACGACGGGAAGCACGGTGCGTTCATGGATTTGACAAGCTTTATCAATGAATCAAAAATAGTAAACGAACGTTACGCTCCATTTGTCAAACAGCTCCAGGCCGACGACGGGAAGATTTATTGTCTGCGTACACTTCCTGTGGATGGTGACCTGAACTGTTCATTCTTTGTAAGATGGGATTTGCTTCAGGACTTAGGTTACACAGAACTTCCAACCACATTGGACGGCTGGCTTGACGCTATGAGAGCGCTGAAAGCAAAATACCCGGATTCAATTCCTTACACCACCATGGATAATTTCCACTTCTCTGAGTTTGTATTTAACTGCTTTGGAATTTCCGGAAGAGGAATTGGCTGGCAAATGCATTTTGGAAAAGTTATACACGCGTTCGAACATCCACTATACAAAGAAGCTTTGAAAGTATATAAGACCATGCTTGAAGAAGGTCTTATGGATCCTGAGTTTATAACAAACAAGAGAGCTGACTTCGATGAAAAGAGATATAACAGAAAAGTTCTGGTAAATCAACAGAACCTCGGTATGGCTATGGTAATCTTCCCACGCTACATAAACAACGGAATTCTAGAAGCAAGAACAATTCCTGTGGAATGGCCTCTGGTTGACGATCCGAATGTTGACCCGTGTGCTGTCTATGAAGGAAAGCTTGCCGTAGGGAATACAGGTTTTGCAATATCATCACAGACAAAAGAACTGGCAGGATGCATGAGGTTTGTTGAGCAGCTTCTTACAAAGGAAACAGAAGAATTGTGCACC
>JAMOAC010000475.1 GCA_023621975.1 Bacillota bacterium
TTAGCTTATATATGTTTCTTGCCTCAAAATAGTGGTCATTGCTCTCTTTATGTTTGTTTTCCCTTTTAAAGGCTATGGCTGCATTTCCCTCTTCAATGTAACTCTGTATCATATATTTTAAATCTATTGCAGCCCTCTTTCCGCGGTTGTTGCTCATGATGTTCTCCAGGTTGTTTCCTGTTTCAAGAAGGATGGGATAAGTTTTAACATATTTTTCATAAAAATCGGGAGTCCCTTTCTGCAGATACATGTCAAGAAGCTCATTTGTATTACTTAGATCAATAAACAGATTATTCAGCAAAATATGTTTCACCAGAGTATCATTATAAAGCTTGGTAAGCTCTTTGCCCGACAAGTACATATAAATGCTGGCAGAAATCAAGATAGCTATAATAAATATAAAGCAGAGAATCAATTTTCTTTTTATGGACTTGGTAAGTTTTGAAAATATACTTTTTAACATGTTATCCGGTTTCACGATATTGGTATTTTGCTTTTTGTTAATATATTGCTACTTGTTGATATATTGCTGCTTATTATACTGTAACATAACTATATCATCAAAACAGTAAAAAAGCAAGCGATCCTGGCAACCCTTAAATTCCGGCTTATTGGATATCGTCTAAGATCCCCTTAAGTATCCTAAGGGAATCTTAGACTTCTTTTTCAATCTTTATTTAAGGCTACAGGTTGTTTGCCTCTTCCTGAGCAATTTTGCACCATCTTATAACATTTTGAGGATTTTTGCCTATCGTGTGGTTGTCTTTCATAATAACCTCAACACGGCATCCTTTATCTTTCGTGATTCTCAAAGCTTCTCTCAGGCTTTTTCTTATAAATTCTTCATCTATCTGCGGCACGGCAAGATAGGCAGGATTGGGTTTCATGGAGAATATATATTTGTCACCCAGTTTTTCAGCCATATCTGCAAGATTCGACCATGGCGATACCGATACCCTTCTTAAACGTGGTATCTTTTTCACCGCATCCCATCTCTTATCCAGGGGTTCGCAGCATCCGTAGCAATTTAACCCGAAGCGTTCAAGCAGCGGTATCTGATACGGCAGTACGAATTCCTCAAACATTTCCGGTGAAATCTGGCTTGTTTCCTGGCTTTCAGCAAATCCCCACATGTCTATTGTTCTGACATGTTCACCGTCAAAGTCCTTCTGGGGAAGCTCATGAGTCCATCCAAATCCTCCTGAACCGACATAAGTGCCATCGTTATTCAGGCTCAGGAGATTTCTCTTTTCAAGGGTATCCAGCATGTGAAGGTGCCCTTCCATCAAAAATTTCATTAACCTGTGAACTTCATCAGGATAATCATACATATCCAGCATCATTTGCTCCAGGCCGCGAAGCCTGATAAAAGTCCAGGTCATTCCCAATGACCACCACCAGATGCCTTTTATGCGCACCTTCAGACAGTCACCCATAATCTCCTGTGCAAGTTCAAATAATTGCCGGGTTTTTTCGTAATCCACCTCAATTTCAGGGTAGTGAAGTTTGTCCATATCCTTATAGTCTTTAAGGGGAGCATCCCAGCGATATGAGCCTCCGATTCCTCCCCTTATTATTTTCTCACTCATACCCCAACCTGTGTCCTGTGCCACATAAGGTACGTTAAAGTAAGGTTCAATTACCCGGTCATCTCCCATTGACTCTCCCCAGAAGATTTCCTTGCGAAGGGTCATTTCCCATCTTTGTGCCAGCTCGCCTTCACATTCCATCATATCATCCGTAATAATTTCATTCCATCCGTTCTCAGGGTCACAGAAAATAACGGGCTTGGTTTCTTCCAAGGCATTTAAACTATACCATAACTTCTTTTTTTCTTCCTCTATAGGCCTTGCTGCCAGCATGGCAACACGCTCTGCCAGTCTTCTTAAAATCTGTCGGTCCCTTTCGCTTATATATATTTCGGGAATATCCGCTGATGCAGTGCTTAATGCAACGGCTGTTTGTTCCTGCACGCTCATCGACCTCCTTCAGCATTAATTTATATGGCATTTATTATTTATCTCATCCATGTCCTCTGCTTTTGTGGCAAGGCGCATTATCTTATCCTGGGTGCACTCGTCCGCTGTGAACTCGCCCTTTATCTTTCCGTCAGATAGCACCAGCACCCTGTCGCTCATAGATATGAGTTCAGGCAATTCCGAGGAAATCATTATAATTGAAATCCCTTGTTTTACGAGATCGGTCATAATCTTGTATATTTCATATTTGGCACCCACGTCGATACCTCTCGTAGGCTCGTCAAGGATCAGCACCTTTGGCTTTGTCATAAGCCATTTGCCTAATACAACTTTTTGCTGGTTTCCTCCGCTTAAAGTCTGTACAACGGTGTTGATTCCGGGTGCTTTAATTTTCAGCCTGTCAAAATAGGTCCTTGATTCTTTTACTTCCTTGCCCCTGTTCAGGACAGCCAGTCTGCTTATTGCTTTGAGGCTTGCCAATGTTGTATTTTGCTTGATACTCATCACACCGATGATTCCGTCTGACTTTCTGTCTTCCGTAACCAGGGCAAGGCCGTGTTTAATAGCATCGGCCGGATTATTTATACTTATTTCATTCCCGTCAATAAATAATTGTCCTGATGTTTTTTTAATTTTACCGAAAATTGCGTTTACCAGCTCACTTCTGCCTGAGCCTACCAGCCCCGCTATACCTAATATTTCGCTACGGCGCAAGTCAAAGGACACATTTTCAACAATGTTCTTTTGTGCATTATAGGGATGGGGGACTGTAAAGTTCCGAACACTCATTACACATTCTCCAATTTCTACCTTCTCCTTCGGATAGAATGACGTCATCTTTCTGCCTATCATGTCGGCAACAATGGTTTCCGAAGTTGCTTCCTCTTTCAAATATGTAGATATTACGCGTCCATCCCTCAGCACCGTTATCCTGTCTGCATTCTGAAATACTTCATCCAGCTTGTGAGAAATCAGTATGCTTGTTATACCCTTCTCCTTGAGCTGCTGAATAATATTGAAAAGATTCTCGGACTCTTTTCTGGTTAATGCGGAGGTGGGTTCATCCAGTACAAGTATCTGAGGGTTTTTGGCTAAAGCCCTTGCTATAGATATTAGCTGCATTTCGCTTGTGCTGAGTTTTCTTAATATTTCACGGGGGTTTATCTTCAGGTTTACAAGGTTTAACACCTTTTCAGCCTCATCATACATTCTCTTCCAGTCCACCAGGTTAAGCCTGTTCCTATACCAACGCCCTAAAAAAAGATTTTCAGCAACCGTAAAATCAAGGTGCATGCTAATTTCCTGATATATCATGCTTATACCCGCCTCTTCCGATTGCTTCGGATTGGCGAATTCTTTT
>JAMOAC010000490.1 GCA_023621975.1 Bacillota bacterium
GATTTCGATGGAAATAATATTAATCTGAGAATTAAAATATAAAAACATGATGTATAAAAAAGTAAAAATATAATAAATAAAATATAATAAATTTTTTATAAAAGAAGGAAAAAATAAATTTTTATAGAATATATTATCGAACTAAAAATTACGGAAGGTGGTAACATCTATGGATATAACGGATGTCCGCGTAAGAAAAATCGACGTAGAAGGTAAAATGAAAGCCGTAGTTTCTGTGACATTTGACAACGAATTTGTTGTTCATGACATTAAAGTAATAGAGAGTCAGAATGGGCTTTTCATTGCCATGCCAAGCAGAAAGACTCCGGACGGAGAATTTAAAGATATTGCACACCCGATAAATGCAGCAACCAGGGAGAAGATTCAAAAAGCCATCCTTGAAAAATATGAATCTATTATTGCTGAAGAATAAAAATATCAGACATTAATATAATTTTGTGAATTTCCATTAATTATTATAAGGTCCGTATCTGGATGCTCCGCTCGTTGTGTTTGTTCATTAAAGGAAAGACAAATTTCTGAGCGGTTTTGTTTTTTTATGATAAGTTATATTTCCCATTCTTTAAATGCCTGTCTGATGCGTGATTCTGATAATTTATAATCATTGTGATGATTTATTATAAATCGAAAATCCAGTCTTTTCGGTTATAGGTTAAGTTGGCCTTCAGCCGTTCCAAAATGGTATAAAATAACATTTTCTACCATATAGGAAATTATTTATCTGACAGTGCAAAAAACTAGTATAATATATTTGTCGTGGCAGGTTAACCCGAACTTAATTTGCCTGTAATCTTGAAAAAGCATAATAAAAATGAGAAAATAAACCTGGAAATGGGGGAATCGTGTATGGAAAAAAATATAGCGGTTATCTTGGCAGCGGGCGAAGGTAAGAGAATGAAGTCTAAAAAGGCCAAGGTAGTACATAAAATATTCGGAAAATCGCTCATTGAATGGGTATATTCATCAGTTAAAAATGCAGGGATTGATGAAACTATAGTTGTTGTGGGTCACAGATCAGACCAGGTAATTGAGTGCCTGGGTGATACAGTAAAGTATGCTGTTCAGCAGCAGCAGCTTGGAACCGGTCATGCAGTTATGCAAGCCGAAAAATATCTTGAAGATAAAGAAGGCTATGTGCTTGTTCTTTATGGAGATACTCCTCTTGTTACGTCAAAAACCCTTAAGGATGTTATTGACTTCCATAAGAATAACGGGTATTCGGCAACTGTTATTACGGCTGAGGTTGATGACCCGACGGGTTATGGAAGGATTATCAGGGATGACAAGGGTGATGTGATAAAAATTGTTGAGGAAAAGGATGCCAATCCAGAAGAGGCAGCCATAAAAGAAATAAATTCCGGCATGTATTGCTTTACAATTAAACATCTTGCCAAAGCACTGGGACTGCTTAATAACGACAACAATCAAGGAGAGTACTATTTAACGGATACCATCGGCATACTTGTGGGTATGGGGCTTAAAGTCGGGGCTTTAAAGCTTTCGGATCCCAGGGAAATATTGGGTGTAAATGACAGGGTTCAATTGTACGAGGCGTCGGAGATTATAAAAACAAGAATATTGGAAAAACATATGAGAGACGGAGTTACCATAATTGACCCTGCTTCAACCTATATAGACGAAGGTGTTGAAATAGGCATAGACACTGTTATATATCCGGGAACCATCCTCGAGGGTGACACAAGAATAGGAGAGGACTGCATAATAGGCCCGAACAGCAGGCTTGTAAGTGCCGTTATAGGCAACGGGACGGAAGTCAACAACTCGGTCATACTGGAAAGCACCGTCGGCAATAATACCAAAGTAGGTCCTTTTGCGTACGTAAGACCTGGAAGCAATATAGGTGACAATGTAAAGATAGGCGATTTTGTTGAGATCAAGAAAGCTGTAATCGGTGACAAGACAAAAATTTCACACCTTACATACGTAGGTGATGCAGAGGTAGGAAGGAATGTCAATATAGGATGTGGCGTGGTTACTGTAAACTATGACGGTAAGAAGAAACACAAGACAATTATAGGCGACAATGCTTTTGTAGGGTGTAATGTAAACCTTGTTGCTCCTGTTGTAGTGGAAAACGACACATACATTGCAGCAGGGTCTACAATTACAGATAATGTTCCTCAAAACTCTCTTGCTATTGCCAGGGAAAGGCAGACCATCAAGGACGGATGGGTTATAAAGAAAGGTATGCAGAGGAAAGAGTAAAGGAGATATGAAATGAACGTTCGTGGTAAGGACATTAAAATATTTGCCGGTAATTCCAACAGGCCTTTGGCTGAAGAAATAGCCAGTAAAATGGGATTACCCGTCGGAGCTGCCACTGTTGGCAAATTCAGTGACGGCGAAATTCAGGTAAATATCGCGGAAGTTGTAAGGGGCTCGGATGTTTTCATAATACAGTCGACGTGTCCTCCCGTAAACGATAACCTGGTTGAATTGCTGATAATGATAGATGCTATGAAAAGAGCGTCTGCAGGCAGAATTACTGCAGTAATTCCCTACTTTGGGTATGCAAGGCAGGACAGGAAGGCAAAAGCCAGGGATCCGATTTCCGCAAAACTTGTTGCAAACCTTATTACCACTGCGGGAGCTGACAGAGTGCTGACGATGGATCTGCATGTTCCGCAGCTTCAAGGTTTTTTTGACATACCTCTTGACCACCTTCTGGGAGGGGCAATTCTTGCCAGGTATTTTGCACAAAAGTTTGATAATCTGGAAGATATAGTTATTGTTTCGCCTGACGTGGGCAGTGTGTCCAGGGCAAGAAAATTTGCTCAAAAGCTTGATGCACCGATAGCTATTATTGACAAGAGAAGGGTAAAAGCCAATGTTTCTGAAGTAATGAATATTATCGGTGACGTAAAAAATAAAAGAGTGATATTGATAGATGACCTGATAGATACTGCAGGTACTGTGGTAAATGCGGCAAATGCGCTGCAGGAGTTTGGAGCCAGGGAGATTTATGCTTGCTGTACACATGCGGTTTTATCAGGTCCTGCTGTGGAAAGGATTAAAGACAGCCCGATAAAGGAACTTGTCACCCTGAATACAATAACCCTTCCCCCCGAAAAGAGAATAGACAAGATTACACAGCTGTCTGTAGCTGATGTTTTTGCTGAAGCCATAGAAAGGATTTATGGGAATTTATCAATAAGCACTTTGTTTACTCAAGAAGATTGAAGTTAACAAATAAGGGATTAACAAAAAGAGGTTGGCAAGCAAGAGGTTAACAAATAAATAAGTAAGATTGACAAATAAAAACAAATAAATAAAATTAACAAAATAAATAAGATT
>JAMOAC010000208.1 GCA_023621975.1 Bacillota bacterium
AAGGAGAAAAGCCATGATAGTATTTGGTATTATTTTAATTATCGCAGGTATTGTCGGCTATTTCTACACCCGCAGCGAGATGAGATCACTGGAATATTCCCTTGAATCTTTCGGGCATTTCCTCGGAGTTTCTGATACACCAATGCTTGACATTCTTAATATGATCTCCATTATTGCCGCGGTTCTTGGCCTTATCCTTCTGATAGTAGGAATTGTTAAAATGGTGAAAGACTAAAGCTTTTTATACGAGGAGGTCAATTCTCAATGATTGGTTCACCGTTTCTAATGATATTAATCATTCTTATCATTTTTCCAATAGCCGGTGCTATAGCTATAAAGGCAAAATATAGCAAATAGGGACATGAATTCAATCACTTTCCAGGGGGTAGAGAAGAATGAATTATTGCAGCAACTGTGGGCAAAAGTTGGATGGGGCTAATGTCCTAACTGCGGCATGAAAATAAAGCGAGACGAAAATGATGTACATTCAGTACCTTCCGTGACGCCTGTACAGACGAATACGTCATATACATCTAATATATCAAACACATCGAGTACATATAATCCCTCATATAATTCCTCATATAATTCCTCATACATATCTTCACAAGTTAACAGTGAAGTTTTTCTGACAAACCTGTTTGCAGAAAAAGATGAAAGGCATATTTATACTTTTGGAAACGAGCAGTATATTCAGTTTCTGAATACAGGCAAAGTAAAAAAGGCTTTTGCTGTTTTAAGTGACAAACGCTTATATATCAGGGGCAGGCGGTATGAAGTTAAAGGGAAAGGCACTTCCAGTCCTGACAAACGAGGCAAAGTTGTGAAATCAGAAAAAGTAGTTGATGTAAAAGACGTTAAAACTATTGAGATCGGGCGTGTTGGCCAGGTCAGATCGTTTCTTTACATGTATTATGCAATTATTACGACTGTTTTGGCAATCGCCGGATTTGTGATTATGCTGGCTGCGAGCTCGGAATTATCCCGTGAAGAATTTTTCAATGATGAAATGGCTGTATTAATCATGGCCACATTGGCTGTTTCTGCTATAGCCGTGGCACTTTGGTGTTATTTTGCAATGAACACAAAATCATGCATTTCTTTGTTGTGTGATGATACCTGGATCAGGTTTCCCCTCGAAAAATACGTTGCCCGTGAAGGATATGCCCTGATGCGGCATATTATAATCCTGCAAATGCCATACAGGGAAAATGTCAGCGCACCTGGCTCAAGTTATAACGATTCCATTTTCACCAGGGATGGAGAGCTGATTGTTAAGAGCAAAAAAATAGAACCGAAAGGACTGAATGATGAAAGAACCGTTAATTTGAACTACATTACAGACATAGAGGTTTTCAGGCCTTCCCTAAATGTTTTAAATACTGTTTTAATCATATTATTTTTGCTGTTTGGCGGCTTGTCGTTCTTTTTAAGCAGATTAAGCAGTATTGCCATATTGGTTGCCATAATATTTTTGGCAATACCTCCAAGGCAATTACGCCTTAAAGTCACTTGCAATAATATATGGTTTTCCTTCCCGATAAAGGACAAGCAGGTAGGTGCTGACATAATGCGTTATATCGTTGAGCAACAGGCACATAATGAACAAAAATTAAGCGTGAGCCATGTAAATGAATAAAATAATTTATTAAGGCAGGCCAGTAATGTGTAGTGCACTGTATTAATAATGAGAGCGGACATGATAAAAAAGCGGACAATTAAAGAGAGCAGCCAGCATGGCATGGAAAAAGCCTGTGAGAAAGAAAAAAGTATTGAAGAAATCCTGTAATAATGAACAAGGCCTGTAATAAAAGAGAATGGTATAGAGGAAGCCTGAAAAAAGGGATTTTTGGGAATGAAGAAGAAAAACCGGAACTCAAAAATCCCTTTTATTTCATTTACTATTTATAATAAGTTTAATTTATTATATTATTATATTAGACTTTTCTCAAACAAAGACTGTATTTCCATCAGACATATCGCTGGAAAAGATGCTGTATCTGGTTTTAATGAACGTAATTAAGAAATGGATACAAGGTTACCGGAATCGGGACCAGGTTTTAAGCCAATTGATTATTATGTTTGAAGAACGGGAAGAAAATACCTGTAATTAACAGCTACCCTCACTGCCCTCGAAGGACTTCCACTTTCTTTTTATGAAAAAGAGAGCTGCCAAAGAAAAACGGTCCTCATTGCCGAACAGGCCAGAGTTCACAATACCAAATATTGCATTATAAAAATGAGCAAGTCTACTCATTATTAATTACTACCGAAAATATAATTTTTAAGAATAAGGCAAGTATTTATTGAAAAAAACAATAGCAGATGTCACCTGGATACCTTATGGGAAAATATGTTAATATTTTCTTATTTTTTAAGCTCAACATTCAACAACTGTAAATTTAATATGGATTGTCTCGTAACACTGAAAGCATCAGCTTACCAAACTATTTAGGTTAGATAAAACTAATTTATTGATATTGAAGTTTTTTATCTTGTAAGCATCACTATCGCAGGAAGTAGAATGGATAGAATTGCCAGGAGTATTGCTCCTACGGCAGCAGTTTTATTTTTCTTACTCCAATTATATTTTGCAAAGCTTAAAATATGCAGTGTTGATAATAATATAATAATACTCGCAACAAACTTCATTTATTCTTTCCCCTATGCTTTTTTGACTGAAGAGCTTTTCAGCATTGTTCCAGTTCTCCGCAAATTAAACTCAACTTCTATATTTACTTCCGCATTTTCAAATTGCTTATTCCAGTTATACTGCTCCCAATCCTCGATAGTAGCAAATTGCCTTGCGGCTGTCCCTCCAAACTTGAATACATCTGCTTTGAGTGCCTGACACTTTTTAATCAGCTTATTCAATCCGTCTTTTATATACTGCTCAAAAGCTTTTTCCAGCACTGGTTTCAACTCTTTGCTTTCATAGTTAATCCTGCTCTGTACAGCAAGCAAATCTCCTTCTAGCCGTATCTTAAGACTGATAATGGGCTTATCCCCTTCAAACCTTACCTTGACTAGTGGTTTCCTTGAGGGGCGGACATCTATCGGTACGATTAGTTCAGGAATCTTAGGATCTGGTATGGCGAAGAATCCTCTTTTAAACTCGCCACGTGCCATTAACATGAGCCGGGTTTCGTCCCCGTTCAGTTCACCTACCATGATATCACCATCAAATACTGCTGTGCCAAAAAGCTCAATCTTATTTCCTCCGATCCTCGGAATCTGCCCTGCCAAATAATCTCCTCCCGACTTAAATGCCTCTCCCCATTGGCTTCCTGTTTCCTTAAAACTACTATAATCATTAACACAAGCCAATATGGC
>JAMOAC010000115.1 GCA_023621975.1 Bacillota bacterium
TTTTGAAGTAGCTGTATCAACAATTCATCTTCCATATTTTCCAAAATACTTGCAGCATTTCTGGGATCCATCAATTCGTAATATCGTGCTAAGTCTTTAATGTTTTTTAAGGTAGTCTCAATCTTTTCTTTCTCAACATCAAGCTGTTTTTCTAACGCGTCAAGCTCAGCCTCCCGCTTTGCAAGTTGAGCTTCTTTATCAGCGAGTTTTCTTTTTTGATTTTCAATTTGGTCCCACTCGTCTTGTATTCTCGCTTTTTCTTCTTCAAGTTTTTCTTGCGGATTTTCTTCTTGATGTGATACTGCTCTACTTACAACTGGGACCTTTGACAAAGCGGTCTTAATGGGATGAGCATTGCTTAAGTTTTTAATATATAAAAAACCAAATGATGCTAACACAATCACTAAAAAGATAGTTATTCCAATTATGATCGTTTTGCCGTTAACTATATTTTTCATTAAGAAATTTCCTCTCCTAAACGGCTATAATTTACATTCGCCAATTCATCACTGATTTTTTGTTCTTCTCTATTCAACATAAAATTATATTCTGTATATCGTTGCTCTTTTAATTTCTCATATATTTGTCTTTCGCGTCGACACCTGAGAAAGTTTTCTTTGCTTTTCTCATAAACTTCTTCCGCCTGTTTTACCATATCTTGTTGATTTTTTATGAGAAATGATAAATCAATGGCAAAAATACCATATTCAGATATATCTTTAATATTAGCAGAAGAAAGAAGCTTTTTGTCAAGAGCTATACGGGTATTTTTTTGTACATTATTCAATTCATACAAACGGTTTTCTTCCATCCGTTTTTTAAAGATTGCCTGAGATAGTTCCTGTTTTTCGATTTTTTCTTTTAGCTGCTTTATTCTTAAAGGTGTTTCCAAACTAAAATTGAATCTTTTCATCAATTCACTTCCTCAAAGATTTTTTCCAATGCAGCCAAAGTCCTATCAAAATCCATTTTTTCTTCTATGCTCTGCTTGAGGAATTCTTCTATCTGGTCAATGTACTTTAAGGCTTCATCAATCTTAGGATTATTTCCCTTTGCATACGCCCCTATATTTATCAGATCCTCGGCTTCTTTATATACAGCCAGGATATTCTTTACCTTTCCTGCCAGCCTGCGGTGCTCAGGTGTGACAATGCTATTCATGAGCCTGCTAACACTTGAAAGTATATCAATAGCAGGGTAGTGATTTTTATTAGCTAAGGCCCGAGATAAGACTATATGCCCATCTAAGATACCGCGGACGGCGTCCGTTATAGGTTCATTTAAATCATCGCCATCAACAAGAACAGTGTATATGCCTGTAATTGAACCTTTAGAAGAGGTTCCTGCCCTTTCCAAAAGCTTTGGCAGTGTTGCAAAAACCGAAGGGGTATACCCTCTTGTTACAGGTGGTTCTCCTGCAGCTAAACCTACTTCTCTTTGGGCCATAGCAAATCTAGTAACCGAGTCCATCATCAACAGCACATCTTTGCCTTGATCCCTAAAGTATTCAGCTATGGCTGTTGCAGTAAAAGCTGCCCTTGTTCTGAGAAGTGGTGGCTTATCTGAAGTTGCAACAACTATAACGGACCTTTTTAAACCTTCTTCGCCTAAATCGCTTTTTATAAAGCTGTTTAATTCTCTTCCTCGCTCACCTACTAAGCCAATAACATTAATATCGGCTTTTGTATTTCGTGCTATCATACCCAAAAGGGTGCTTTTGCCTACGCCGCTACCGGCAAAAATACCCAATCTTTGGCCCACGCCGCAGGTTAAAAATGCATCAATGGCTCTAATCCCAAGGGGCATAGGCCGCTTAATTAAAGGCCGTTCTACAGGATTAGGTGGATTGTTTAAAACAGGATAGCTTTGTTTTGTTTTTAGTGGTCCCTTACCATCAATGGGATTTCCAAGTCCATCTAATACCCTGCCTAGCAATTCCTCTCCTACTGGGACCATCATTTTTTTTCTGGTGGCCTCTACTTCCCAGCCTGGCCCCAAGTCTTCCATATCCCCTAAAGGCATTAAAATCACGGTTTCATCTCGAAAACCTACAACTTCTGCCAATAGGGTTTTTGGATTATTAGTTGATTTTATTATACAAATTTCTCCCATCTCCGCAGGCGGGCCTTCGGATTCAATTGTCAAGCCTACGATTTTGGAAATCCTGCCTTTGGGCTTTATTGTAACTATATCGTCTAAAATTGAATGAACATAATCAAAAAGAGAACTTTCCATCATATTACTTCCAATTCCTTTAATGTTTCAGCAATGTTTTCAATCTGTGTGTGTATTCCTGCATCTATTTCAAAATTCGGTCCAGTTATTATGCAGTCACCGGAAGATAGCATAGGATCTTTCAATAGGGTAATCGAATTTTGCCAACTTTTAAGTTCAGAAACTAGGGGGGCAACTTTATCATAATCAGATTCAGCGATCCTAATGAGAGCCTCTTTTGCCTCCCCAACTTCTTGAAGGCCTTTTTTTATGAGCTCTAATAAATATTCATTGTCTAGTTCAATGGCTTTACCTAAAATTTTTTCCGCAACAGCAATTGATAGTTTGAGACACTCTTTTTCTAAATGGCTTCTAAAAATCATATTTTGTTGCTGAATCTCTTGTACAGCTTTGTTGAGTTCTAGTAAATGCTTACCCCAAATGGTTTCCTGTTCCTTTCTTCCAGCTTCAAAGCCTGCTTCATACCCTTTGTCAAAAGCAGCTTTTTCAATTTCTTCTTTTTCTGCCTCTGCTTTTGAGATAATTTCTGTCGCTTGAGCTTTTGCTTTTTCAATAATTTCGCGTGCTTTAATCACCGCTTCATCCAGTAACTGTTTGCTTTCATCTTCAAAAAACTTGTAACAGGAAAGCTCAGTTTTATTTAAAATTAAATATTTATTAGCTTCATTACTTTTACTTGGTTTTTCAATTGGAATATCAGGTCCCTTTATCTGCAGAGGATTGTCCCTTTCAAAAGTGACAAACTTTAAGACCTTAGACAATTATTTCATCACCACCGCCTCGGGAAATAATTATTTCTCCAGCATCCTCTAATTTTCTGATGATGTTTACTATCTTCTGTTGTGCTTCTTCAACATCTTTTAATCTTACAGGACCCATGTATTCCATATCTTCTTTTATCATTTCAGATTGACGCTTAGACATATTATCAAATATCCTCTTCTTAACGTCCTCACTGGCACCTTTTAAAGCCAATGTCAAATCTTGATTATCAACCTCGCGCAAGGTGCGCTGTATAGATCTGTTGTCCAGAGTAAGTATGTCTTCAAATACAAACATACGACGCCGAATTTCCTCAGCCAATTCTGGATTATCCAC
>JAMOAC010000117.1 GCA_023621975.1 Bacillota bacterium
ATAGACCTGTGTATTGGTGACTTTAATGATAAGAACTGTTCTATTGAATTAACTTATGATAATGAAAGCGGGAGTGAAATAGTTGAGGAAATTCATTCATAAAATAATAGACTTTCTTATTTTCAAAGAACCAAAAGAAGTAGAAAAATTTATTCTTGAGGAAGACGAGGAAAGCGAAATAAAAAGCAAAAAGGGAAACTGGATTACAAACATCATGACGGCTCCTTTTGCTGCGGATAATATGCAGAAGGATAAAGGCAGCATGGGCAATAAAGACAATAAAGACAAAGAAAAAAAGGACGAAAATGATGAGGGAGACAATATCAGCAAAAAAATATCGGAAAATCTTGATTACATAAAAGAAAGGTACAGCATACCCACCAACGGTGATATCGTTATTCGTGAATTTGATATTACCGTAAAAGACAGTACGGTTAATGCTTTTGCTGTGTTTATTGACGGTTTGGCGGACGGAAAGGTGGTAAACCAAGCTATTCTGCAACCGCTGATGATGCTTTCCAATCTTGATATAAAGGGAAACCCTGGAGATCTGGGTGAATATATAAAAAAGCATTTGATTCCCCAAGGCCAGCTTAATATAGTCAATTCCTTCGAGAAAGCTATAAGTGCAATAAATTTCGGAGGCTGTGTGGTATTTGTTGACGGGCTTGATGTAGCTTACGCAGTAGATGTAAAGGGATGGGAACATAGAAGCGTTGAGAGACCGAATACCGAGCTTGTCATCAGGGGCCCTCAGGAAGGATTTACAGAAGTTTTGAGGGTAAATACGGCACTTGTGAGAAAAATATTGAAAGATGAGGATCTTATTGTAGAGGACATAGAAATAGGAAAAAGAAGCAAGACTCCATGTTCAATGCTTTATATAAAGGATATTGCCAACGAAAAACTTGTAAACGAGGTAAGAAGAAGGTTAAAAAATATAAAAATAGATTATCTCCAGGACTCAGGTGAACTTGAACAGCTTATCGAGGACAGCACGATTTTACATACTCCACAGGTAATAGATACTGAAAGGCCGGACAGGGTTGCCTCAATGCTCGCAGAAGGAAAAGTAGCGGTAATTGTAAGCGGCAGTCCTTTTGCACTGGTTATGCCCACTACTGCCAGCGAGCTTTTACGTTCAGCAGAGGATTCATATGTAAGGTTTCCTTATGCGAATTTTCTAAAGATCATACGCATTCTGGGTGTTTTTCTGACACTCCTTCTTCCGGGGTTTTATATTGCCACAATAAACTATCATGTCGAGATGCTGCCTACGGACTTGCTCCTTGCAATTGAGGCCTCCAGGGAAAGGGTCCCGTTCCCGTCCATAATAGAATTGCTTATACTGGAAATTTCATTTGAGCTTATAAGAGAAGCGGGAATAAGAATACCGGGGCCAATAGGTCCGACCCTTGGTATCATAGGTGCACTTATACTTGGACAGGCTGCAGTTGCTGCAAATATAGTCAGCCCCATTCTTATTATCATTGTTGCAGTTACAGGAATTGGCTCATTTTCTGTTCCCAACTTTTCACTGGCATTTTCATTACGCATTTTGAGGTTTGCATATATTTTTTTGGGAGCGATTGCAGGATTCCTGGGCCTGACAACCGGCCTGTTCATACACCTTGTAACTTTAGTCAATGCCAGGTCATTCGGAGTTCCGTTTATGACTCCCCTTGCGCCGAGGACGTCGGATGGATATGTGGAGGAGATGATGAGAGCTCCCGTATGGAAACAGGAAAAAAGGCCTGATTATCTTAACACCAAGGATATAAGGAAACAGCCACATATAAGCAGGAAATGGAAAAGAGGTAATGACGGGGGGGAACAAAAAGGATGAAGAGTAAAATAGTATTTGGTGTATGGGAAGCAGTTACAATAATGATAATTCTATTTTGTACGCAGGTATTTCTCAATTTTCCAAGAACCATGGTGGAGAGTGCCGGAAATGCAGGGTGGATTCTTGTTATATATGTAACGGTAATTGTTTTGATCCTGTTTACTTTAATGTCAAAGCTTTATTCCCGTTTTAAGGGGATGGACATATTGGATATCAGTGAGCACCTGGCAGGAAATGCCGGAAGAATATTTACGGGTATTGTATTTGTAACTTACTTCATATTCATATTATCCATTGTTTTAAGGGAATATGCTGAAAACGTCAAGACGGTTTCGCTTCCGACTACTCCTATAACATATATCCTGTGTTTTTTTGCAATTAGCATGATTGTTGGGGCATATGCAGGAATAGAGGCTCTTGTCAGGGTAAGTACCATAACCGTACCGGTAATAATTGTTGCGTCTCTTGCTATATTGATAGGTGTTTCGCAATATTATGACGTCACAAACCTGTTTCCCATCCTGGGAACAGGTGCTTATGACATTTTTATCGGAGGAATACCCAAAATTTCATTTTATTCCGCAATATCGGTATTGTTTTTTATAGCTCCTTTTATAAAAACACATAAAAATTTCAGGTCGGTGGGATATATCAGCATAATTGTTGCAGGTATTATTCTGACTTTCAGTTCACTGGCGTATATGCTGGTATTTCCATATCCTGTTTCACTGGAAAGCATACTTCCATTATATAACCTGGCAAGGCTTATTAATTACGGCCGTTTTTTCCAGAGAATCGAAGCAATTTTTGTTGTCATATGGGATATTGTGGCTATGATGTACCTGAGTACAGTACTTTTTTTTACCGTATATGCTTTTAAGAAGACTTTCAAACTTGCGCATTATAAGCCTTTAATAATTCCGTTTACGTTAATTATTGTCGGCATCAGCTTGCTTCCTCAAAACTTTATGTCAATAGTTGAACTTGAAAACAACTATTTTCGCAAAGCAATATGGGCGGTTTCATTTGCTTATATCATCCTGATTATGCTTGCTGCGTCTGTATTCAAAAAAAAGAAGAAAAAGGAGAAAGTGACAGGTGAGGAAGAGTAGATTTCGCATATTCAGTTTAATATTGATTTCAATACTAATATGTTCTATGTTTACAGGCTGTTTTGACTCAAGAGAGGTAGACGATTTGGCTTATGTTATGGGAATAGGGTTTGACAAGGGCAAATCCAATTTACTCAAGCTTACTCTGCAAATAGCAGTGCCTCTGGCTGTCGGAAGCGGTAATGAAGGAGGCGGAGGTGGTAATGGAAATAAATCCGTGACAATAACCACCATTGAAACGCCAAGTATATTTTCCGGACTTAATATGACAAACAGTTTCCTGAGTAAACAGTTGGAACTTTCCCATGCAAAGGTGCTGGTTTTCTCAGAAGAACTTGCGAGAGAAGGAATACAAAAATATATTAATGCA
>JAMOAC010000379.1 GCA_023621975.1 Bacillota bacterium
ACGAGCGGTTCGGTAAGCCCACCCATCATAACTATTCCGCTGATTTTATCAAATATAGTCTCATCAATGCAGTAAGCCCTATATATGTTTGTCAGCGAACCTGTGGCAAGGATATAAATATTGTCCTTCGAATTTTGAATGGCTTGTACAATAAAGTCTACAGCCTCTGCATGAAGAACATTTTTATCCGGGCATCCCTTATAAACCGGTATGTGTTCCAAATCCAGCTCTGCCAGCATTCTTTTTGTGTTGGCATATACCAGGTCAACATTACTGTTGCCGTATGTGGTCGTGATGGCCTCTATATGCACCTTGTCCTTTTGCCCAAGCAGGTATAAAAAGCAAGGCCGTCATCAACGTCACATCCGTCAACTCCGAATGTATTATCGCAGTCAAAAATCACTCTCTTCATATTGTTCTGTCCAACCTTTAAAATATTTTACTGTTTAAACAGTGCTGATATATCCCTTGATAACTCACTGATTTTCCTGCTGTAAGATTCAAGTGTTACACTCCATGCTTTCAGGCATTCCCGTCCTTCATCGGTTATGGAATATATTCTTCGGGGTTGGGAAGAATTTTCAGTATCCCACTCCGATTTCAGCAACCCTGCCGCCTCCATTTTTTTAAGCATCCTGTACATTCCAGTCGGATCCGGAGGACTTCCTTTGAGGATACTGGTCTCTGAAAGCTTACTGAGGATTGAAAATCCATGCTGGGGTTTTTCAAATAATATTTTCAGAATCGCCGGCTGAACAAATTTTTCCAAATATCCCCCTTTACAAGGACATTTTGCTCCTTCCATTAGATTACCTCCATTATTAGACTAACTCTAATATGTAAGTGTACATAAAGCAATCCTGTACTTCTATAAATTTCTTTTTATTTTTTGTTTATTCTTGTTCATTTTTTGTCATTCTTTCTGCCAAATATTTTTTCATCTGAAGAGGTGAGGAAACTTGCGATTGCAATTGCATTGAGTGGATAAGTTTCATTTGGAAAAGTAAGTTGTTGACAAGATTGTCGGGCGCCGGAGGATTTCTTTTACCTGATGAGCGTATATGTACCGTTAATGTAAATCAGGCTCCTTATTCAGCTTCATGACAAAACAAATATCAGCCGGTGAAAAATCGTAGTTTCCCAATTCAGATGGTTTAACCCATTTTATCTGGCTGTGCGCCGTCAGTTTGAACTCACCGCCAATCCATTGTGCCTTGTAAGCAAGAAGTTTTATTGTTCCGGTATCATATTGATACATGCTTTCCCCAAAGAAATCATTCACTTCAATGTTAATGCCAAGTTCCTCATTAATTTCGCGTTTCAAACATTCTTCCGGAGTTTCACCGGGCTCAATTTTTCCTCCCGGAAATTCCCATTTACCGGCTAATTTCTGATTTTCAGCCCTTTGAGCTATCAATACTTTTCCATTGTTAATAATTATCGCTGCAGTTACAAGCTTCATATTAATTTTGTCCTTTCGAAATTTAATTAAATATTGCCTGTCACTGTTATTCCATAAATTAGTTAACTTATTTTTCATAACTGATATAATTTTTCACAACTGATATTATATCAAAGTTCTACAATCTTAAACCAGATTCTTATTCCTGTCATACGCATCGACACAATATGTCAATCTTCTGGAAAACTATTGAATTTATTCAACAAAACCTATAAAATTTTATAATAAATAATCAAAAAGGAGGGCTATTATGGCCATAGTATGGACTCCTGACCTGTCTGTCGGCGTTAAGCATATCGACGATCAGCATAAAGTATGGTTTGAAAAGGCCAATGACCTGTTTGAAGCCGGAAAGGAACGCAGGGCAAAAGAATACATAAATACAATGCTTGACTTCCTTGACGAGTATACCAAGCAGCATTTTAAAGACGAGGAAGCATATATGGAAGAAATCAGGTACCCTGAGCTTGAGGCGCAAAAGAGAGCGCATGCAAAATTTGTCGACGATCTTGCCAAACTGAAAAATGAATATAACAGTACCGGCGGCAATATCATGGTTATAATTAATGCCAATAAAATGGTGATAAACTGGCTTACTAATCACATAATATCCATGGATAAAAAAATAGGAGATTACGTGAGAAACCTTTAGTTGAAAATTTTAGTTATCAAACTTGGCCAATAATTCATGAAAAAAGGCTGTCCCGCAGGGTGGCCTTTTTCATGAATTATTAAGATGTTTTATTCTTTTTCCTTTCTCATTTTGTCTCCTATTGTACAAAGTGCAAATAATAAAACAGAGAACATAATAAGGGATGTAATAAGAACGTGTGGTAGTCTAAAAATAAAATTATGAATGATAATCGTCGCAATCAGTACAACTATGCTTATTGCTTTGCCGATTATAACTTCTTTTTTCTTCATACAAACACCCCTATGAGATTTAAATTGTCATGTCAGCGTATTCTATCCTGTTACGTCCGGAAACCTTGGCCTTGTACAGCAATCTATCAGCCGTAGCTACAATGTCCTCCATAGACCTTTCTGCTGAATATTTAAATGTAGTTACCCCAAAGCTGGCAGTAACATATTCCGAAACATGAGATTTTTTGTGTTCAATTTTAAGTTCCAGAATTTTTTGTCGAATTTTTTCAGCTGTTTCAACTGCAGAATGAATGCCTGTATCAGGTAAAATACAGGCGAACTCTTCTCCCCCGTAACGAGCCGCCAGATCAACGGACCGGTTAATACATGATTCAAGCACCCTGCCGATTTGACGCAAACATTCGTCTCCCATGACATGGCCGTAATAATCATTATATTCCTTAAAATGGTCAATATCAAGCAAAATGATCGATAAATAAGAATTTGAACGTCTGAGCCTTGAATACTCATGTGCCAAAGTAGCATCAAAGCACCTTCTGTTTGCTATTCCCGTTAAACTGTCCGTATTGCTTAATTCCATCAACCGGCGATTTGTTTCTTCCAGTAACAGCTCCATTTCCTTTCTGTCATTAATATCCGTTAACATGGCAAATGAACCCCCAAATCTTCCGGAATCATCCAAAATTGCCTTAGCTGAAACCAAAAACCAGTGTTTTTTCCCGTCCTTTCTGAGCAGGCAGCATTCGTAAACCGAATCCTCACCTCTTTTGCGAAGGGATTCCTGATGATAATATATATCCAGGTCGCTTTCCGGGAAAAAAGAAGCATATGACCTTCCAATCATTTCATCTACCGTATACCCGAGGATTGAAGCCATGTTTTCATTGGCAAAAGTAATTCTGTAATGTTCATCGAAAATAAGAATGCCTTCAATTGCCGTCTCCACAATTTGCTGGAACCTGATTTCGCTTTTTTT
>JAMOAC010000482.1 GCA_023621975.1 Bacillota bacterium
CAATTACTATATAACCGGCATATACATTATCGATTGCAACATGCACGACAGTACCGACTACTTCATCATCAGAGTAATGGATATTTAACCGGCTCATAAGCCTGGTATTTCCTGCAGCAACTTTTCTTCCGTCAATCGTTGCAATGATGCCATGCCCGGGTATCTCCTCCACATTTGTAATACGCCCTGTATCAATTTCCTTGCCGTATGCCTGCCTCAAAGATTTTGAAATCGGATGGTTTGAATAGCTTTCCGCATACGCGGCAAGCTCCAGCAGCTCCTCTTTGGAAACACCCCTGGGATGGACTTCCTGAACATTAAATACGCCTTTCGTAAGGGTTCCGGTTTTATCAAAAACAATAATTTCGGTTCTGGCCAGTGCTTCCAAATAGTTGCTGCCTTTGACCAAAACACCCTTTTTCGACGCCCCGCCTATTCCGCCGAAAAAACTTAATGGAATCGATATGACAAGGGCACACGGACAAGATACCACAAGGAACGACAATGCCCTGTATACCCAGTCTGAAAAAGTTGTATCCCTGACAATAAGAGGCGGAATAAATGCCAATAAAACAGCCACACCTACAACAATGGGAGTATAGTACATAGCAAACCTGGTAATGAATTTTTCCGAATGTGATTTCTTACCGGCAGCGTTTTCGACCAAATCAAGAATCTTGCTTACGGTAGATTCCTCGTATTCCTTTGTGACCTCTGCCGTAATAACCCCATTAATGTTTATACATCCGCTTAAAATCTCACTTCCCACTCCCACTTCACGTGGAACCGACTCTCCTGTAAGCGCTGATGTATCAACCGTTGAAGTACCCTCTATAACTATACCGTCAAGAGGAACCCTTTCACCAGCCTTGATTAGGATAATATCTCCAACCTTCACTTCGTCCGGGTTCGTTCTGACAAATTCATTGCCTCTTTTTACATTGGCAAAATCAGGCCGGATATTCATAAGGCTGGCAATTGACCTTCTTGACTTGTCAACTGCATAGCTTTGAAACAGTTCGCCTATCTGGTAAAACAGCATAACTGCAACGCCTTCAGGATACTCGCCAATTATCATTGCACCAATGGTAGCAACCGTCATTAAAAAGTTTTCGTCAAATACCTTTCCTCTGAGAATATTTTTAAAAGCCCCTGCAATTACATTACCGCCGGCAACGACGTAGCTAACCAAATACAAGGCGATTCTTAACCATTCAACATTTATATTAATAAAAATTGCTGCGGCAAACAGCACCGCACCAATGATTATGCGCCAAATTCGTTTTTTCATGCCTGACCTTCCTCTTGTTTAACCTTTTCCTGTGCCTTCCTTTTGTCTTACTTTTCTCTGTGCCTTCCTTAATGCCGTTTTATGCTGGTTTGCTCCTCTTTCATGCTCGTTTCATAACCGTATCCGGTTCAATGTTTCTAACAATCTTTTCAGCTTCCTGTATTATTGCAGGCATCTTTTCATCTTCGCCTTCTATAATCAGCTTTTGGGTCATAAAGTTCACATTTGCTTCCCTGACACCGTCAAGTTTATTAATGGCCCTTTCTATCTTTGCGGCACAATTTGCACATTCCAGTCCTTCAAGTATAAATTTCTTTTTCATGTAATTAACCCCCAATTTCTAATATTCTTTACACTGCTCGTTATAACATATGAGCGTTTGTTTCAATATATGAGCAATTATTCATATGTTCATTACTATTATATTCCTCGTGCATTCATATGTCAATAGTTATGTAAACATTTCAGATAATTTCTGAGCGGAAGCCGAAATAAGATCTTTTATTTTCCATTCAAGGCATTGCATGTCAGCCGGCATAAATGTATAATATATTATACTTTTGCATCTTAATATCTCAACCAAAGCCATAAAATACATACAGGGGGAAATTTTATGTCGTCTAAGTTTAAGAAAAGTACAGAAAGGGTACAGGCTGTTCTCAATGAATTCGGGTTTGATCTTGATGTGGTGGAATTTCCCGAGTCTACCCGTACTGCACAGGAAGCGGCTGATACCATAGGCTGTACAGTCGGACAGATTGCAAAATCGTTGATATTTAAGGGTAAAACATCTCAAAAGCCAATATTGATTATTACAAGCGGCTCTAACAGGGTTAATGAAAAAGCGGTGAAAGAATATATAGGCGAGAAAATAGAAAAAGCAGACGCAGATTTTGTACTGGAACATACAGGCTTTGTAATAGGCGGTATTCCACCTGTAGGCCATACAAACCCCATAACCACTTTTATTGATGAAGATTTAATGCAGTATGATGAAATATGGGCGGCAGCCGGAACTCCTAATTCCGTTTTTAAACTTACTCCCAAAATTCTGGTAGAAATAACGAAGGGAAGCATTATCAGAGTCAAATAGAAATTATCTGACTCAGATAATTTCTATCTGACAAACATTAATCTATTATCCGGCTCTGATAAACATTATCTACCTCCAGCCCTCCATCAAATACTTCCTCTTCTCCCTGCTGTCCAGTACCCTTGCGCAGCTTTCCCAATCAACCCTTCCCACATTGACGTGGTATCTCAATTCAAAGGGATGCTGCCTGGGAATGGCATCTATTTTCCGTTTTGCTTCTTCAATATCGTTTAGTGCCACATGAATCCATACATCTTCCAAAATGTCGGGTATTTGCCCAAACATGCTGTAAATATTGGCAAGCCTCTCGGAAAGGAGGGAGTGTACCCTGTCCTCCACCGACCCTTTATATCTCATGTTATAGATATAAACCTTGTCATAAATCTGCCCTATGCGCTGAATGCGGCCTTTACGTTGTTCAAGCCTTGTAGGGTTCCACGGCAGGTCGAGGTTCACCAATGAGCCTAATGTTTGCAAATTCAGACCTTCACTTGCGGCGTCTGTGCCAAGCAAAACCCGCATTTCACGCTGCCTGACCATGCGCTTGATTTCTTCCTTGCTCCTCTTTTCAAAAACACCGTCAATAAATATGCCTGACCTGTCTCCACCTGCATAGATGCCTATTTTTTCATCAGGTACATCGTTGGATAAATTCTCCGCCACCCAATAGGCGGAATCATAATATTGTGAAAATATAATGCATCCACGTCCAATCCAATTATCTTCCAGCAAGAGTTTGAGCAGCAGCTGGTATTTAGGATCCTTTTCCCTGTTTGCATTGAGGGACTCAATAAATTTCACCAGGCAGGTTCTTTCTTCATCAGTTATATTTTTGATTTCGCTCTGCATGGCCCTTTCTGTCTCAACATCCTCTTCCTCGTAGTCCTCATCGTCAACAACCCTGCCCCAGTTATAAAGCATTTTCTC
>JAMOAC010000143.1 GCA_023621975.1 Bacillota bacterium
TGACTTTCCAACGTTGGGATAACCGATCAACCCAACATCTGCAAGCAGTTTCAATTCAAGGATCACCCAGCGCTCTTCTCCCTCTTCACCGCTTGTTGCAAAGTTAGGTACCTGGCGCGTAGGTGTGGCAAAATGCTGATTGCCTTTTCCGCCTTTTCCGCCTCTTGCTATTATTGCCGTCTGCCCCGGCTCGGTCAGATCAGCAAGTATTCTTCCAGTTGCTTCGTCTTTTATAACAGTTCCAGGAGGCACTTTTATAATAAGGTCCTTTCCACTTCTTCCGGTACGGTTGGACGGCTCTCCGTCGCGGCCTGATTCTGCCTTATAATGTTTCTTATACCTGAAGTCAATAAGGGTGCTCAAGCTTTCATCAACCATAAACACAACATCGCCGCCCTTGCCTCCGTCGCCTCCGTTTGGGCCGCCTGCAGGTATATATTTTTCCCTTCTGAAAGACACAATACCGTTTCCACCTTTTCCTGCCTTTACAAATATCTTCGCCCTATCGATGAACATCGATATTCCTCCAACACGTATTTGAATTACTTATAACCGTTATTTATAACCGTCAATTATTCAACTCCGATTATTGCACTAACCATTATTTTCTGCAAATATATTTTTCATTTTCTACGGCTATGTTTTTTATATTTCGCATATATTTTTTATTTTCTACAGATTTTTTTGTTTTCTGCAAATTTTTTGTCTTCTTCAGATATATTTTTGGTAATGCTGCAACCTTTTATATAATTTCTCATCTTAATTGAGATATATATTTATTTATTGAGTTAAAAAATATTTCATAAACATGAAAATATCTGAATAAGAAAAAACCCGGTGTCTGCCGGGTTTATTCATTCCATTCCTTTATACGCTTACTACGCTTACCTTCTTCTTGGTCTTGCCCATTCTCTCAAACTTAACTACTCCGTCAATCAAGGCATAAAGCGTATCATCTTTTCCTTTTCCTACATTATCTCCAGGATGTATCTTCGTACCTCTCTGCCTTACGAGAATATTTCCGGCAAGAACAAACTGTCCGTCTCCTCTCTTGACTCCAAGCCTTTTAGCCTCGCTGTCACGTCCGTTCCTGGTACTTCCGACTCCCTTTTTATGTGCAAATAATTGCAGATTTATTCTAATCATCTTTTACACCTCCTCATCCGAAACAGATATATATTCTCCATATTCCATTTCAATCTGTTTAAATCCTATAGCCGCAGTTTCAAGTATGATTTCCGCTGTACGCTTCCGTTCGCCTTTTACATCATCGGGCAAATTTATTTTCATATACCCGTCCTTTGCCGTATAACAGCCTTTAACGCCGGCAAGTTCCTCAAGGGCACCCGCAGCAGTGTAGGCTGTTACCGAAACTGCAGCACATACTATGTCGCTCCCATGCTCAGCATAACCTGCATGGCCTTCAACGACAATATGCCGTATACAATTGGATTTATCCCTTGTTATACGTATATGCACCATATTATCTTAAATAATTATCATACATTCCTTAAACATTAATTTTAATTCTTTTAACTTTAAGCATTAATTTTTTCAATCTGAACCTTGGTATACGGTTGCCTGTGGCCCTGTTTTCTCATATAGCCCTTCTTAGGCTTGAATTTTAAAACAATTATCTTCTTGCCTTTTCCATGACCCAGTACCTTTCCTTCTACCGTTGCACCGGCAACAAGCGGACTTCCAAAGTTCATTTTGCCTTCGTTTGAAACAGCAAGAACTTTGTCAAATACAACCTGAGCTCCGTCTTCTGCTGCAAGCTTTTCTACAAAAATAACGTCGCCTTCCTGAACTTTGTACTGTTTTCCGCCGGTTTCAATAATTGCGTACATCAGGAGCACCTCCCTTATCCCAGTCTCGCCGACATATGGCAGCATTTGATACAAATGCTTTTTTCCTTCAAATACACCAGGCCATTGTCGTGCGGCTACCGAAATATTCTAGCATATAAGCAGGTTGTTGTCAAACATAATTGATTGGTTCCCAACCTGTTTTCTCCTCAATTATATTTTTCCTGTTTATATTCTTCCTGATAACTAACTTTCATTTTTCCTGCCTGCTTTTCTGTTTACCATCTTGTTTTCTCAAACTTACCTGTTTAAAGGCATTTTGCCCGTTCCACCGCAATACGGGCAGTTGTCACTCATTATGGCAGACAGATCATTGCGCACTTTTTTCCTTGTCATTTCAATCAGGCCAAGGCCTGTCATCCCCACGACGGTTGTTCTGGTGCGGTCCTTTTTTAATGCCTGTTTTAATGCATCCATAACCATTTTCTGATGCTCACTGTTGCACATGTCTATGAAATCAATTACAATAATTCCCCCGATATCCCTCAGCCTCAGCTGCTTGGCGATTTCCCTCGCAGCTTCGATATTGGTCCTGACAACGGTATCTTCAAGGTTATGGCGTCCTGTAAACTTTCCGGTATTTACATCAATTACGGTCAGGGCTTCCGTCCTGTCAATTACAATGTACCCGCCTGATTTAAGCCAGACTTTCCTTGACATCGCCCTTAATATGTGGGACTCAATCTGATAAAACTCAAATATTTGATAATCCTTGCCAAAATACTTTACTCTTGCCTTTAGTGAAGGTGAAATTAAATCCGTTAATTCCAGCACTCTCTCGTATTGCTGCACGTCATTTATAACAAATTTGCTTATATCGTGTGTAAAAAGATCTCTCACCGTACGCTCAACAATATTGTATTCCCTATGTATACAGCGCGGTATGCACCCTTTGGCTTCCTGTGCCTTGATTTTCTCCCACAGCTTTATCAGGAAATCCAAATCCCTTAAAAGCTCCTCTTCTTCCTTTCCTTCCGCTGCCGTCCTTACTATTATGCCCTTCCCTTCAGGCTTCAAGCTATCAGCAATTTTTTTAAGCCTGGCCCTTTCTTCCTCGCTTTCTATTCTCCTGGACACACCTGTATAATCGTCATTTGGCAGTAAAACCATGTACCTTCCGGGCAGGGTTATATGTGTAGTAACCCTTGGGCCTTTTGTCCCTATTGGTTCCTTTATTACCTGGACAGTTATTTCCTGGCCTGGTTTCAATACATCACTTATGTTCAGTTTTTTTGCATCTTTAAATTTCAATTTTTCAGTTTCCGGACACATCTTCCCGGATATGGCATCGTCCACGTACAAAAAAGCATTTTTCTCATATCCTATATCGATAAATGCCGCTTGCATTCCGGGGAGGACATCTTTTACCATACCCCTGTAAATATTTCCCACGAGCCTGTCGTGGCTGTTATTTTCAACATGCAGTTCAACAAGCT
>JAMOAC010000184.1 GCA_023621975.1 Bacillota bacterium
AACAGCATTGACAAGAAGGTACTGGACAACACCAAACCCGCGATTGGGGATATCAGCGTGGCTTATGTCATTATATCAGCCAGGGAAAAGGAGCTTGACCCGGCCTGGGTTATTGAAAGCACTACCGGTGACAGGAGCATACTTACATTGCACAGGACGGGGGGAGAATAGGCATGGATTGGGCGAAGTCCAAAACCGTCTTAATATTGATGCTTTTTGCTTTGAACATTGTTCTGCTCGTATATATAGTATTTTTTTATGGGGGCGCACAGACAGTTTCAAAAGAAACTATTGAAGATACAATATCTATACTGGAAAGCAGGAATGTGCGGCTGAAATGCGACATACCCCGGCAAAGAGGGAAAATTCCGGCTATTATATATGACAACAGCCATTTTAACATAGATGAAATTATACAAAAATTATCAGGCGATGCTAAATTAAATACGGACGCGCTTGTTCAGGGAAATGCAATTGTAAAAGGGGAAAAAAAGATCAGCCTTGAAGGCAACAACGTGCTTGTTTATGAAAATGCGAACCCCTCTGAAAACGTTGATGTTAATAATATGGATGAAGTCGAAAAGTATGCAAGGAAGTTTCTTTCGGATATAGGCATCAAGGTTTCCGCATACAGGCTGGACAGGCAGAGCAGGGATGAAACAGGAGAAGTAAGCTTACATTACATTGAAAAGTTTGGGAAGCATTTTGTTTACGACAGTTACATTAATGTAGTAATCGGTGAAAGGGGTGTAAAATCCTTAATTTTCAGCAAAAAGAATTTTAAGAAGCTGTCTTCCGGCACTGTCAACGTAATGCCGGCTCATCAGGTGCTGTTGAAAAATTTTAATAATAAAGGGGAAAATATAGTAATTGTAGCAATGGATATCGGCTATAAGAGCTTTGCCGAGGAAGCTGAGACGGTGGAAGCGCAGGAGTGGCCGAAGTGGAGAATTGTTTTTGAAGACGGAACTGAAAGGTACTTTAGCGCAGTAAACGGGGAAGAATTTAAGTAGAGTAAATGCGGATGAATTCAGGTAGAGTAAGTTGCGACGGATTCGGACAGTAAAAATTTGGCTATAATTGTTAAGCTCTTATAGTATTATTTTTTTGAATTAAGTGATATAATTAACAAGGAATAGTTTGCCGTGGAAAAGGTAGGTGCATAATGAACTTGGGGAAATTTGTAATTAACGGGCCGGCATGTTTGAACGGAGATGTTTACATAAGCGGCGCGAAAAATGCTGCAGTTGCAATTATTCCAGCGGCACTTTTGGTAGAGGGAACATGCAGGATTGAGAACGTGCCAAATATTTCGGATGTTAAGCTTCTTTTAAATATAATAGAGCATTTGGGTGCAAAAGTTGAAATTGAAGATGAAAACACTGTAATTATTGACGCAAGCAAGGTAAATTCCTATACAGCATCATATGATGTGGTTAACAACATGAGAGCTTCCTACTACCTTCTCGGTTCGCTTCTGGGAAGGTTTGGCAGGGCGGAAGTGTCGTCACCCGGAGGCTGCGACTTCGGTTTCAGGCCGATAGACCAGCACATCAAGGGATTTGAGGCATTGGGTGCCAAAGTCGACATTGAATATGGAATAGTTAAGGCCAGGGCGGACAAGCTGATAGGAACCCAGATATACCTTGATGTTGTGAGCGTTGGCGCTACAATTAACCTGATACTTGCAGCGGTAAAGGCTGAGGGCGTTACTTCGATAGAGAACGCTGCCAAGGAGCCGCATGTCGTTGATGTGGCGAACTTCCTGAATGCAATGGGCGCCAATATAAAGGGCGCAGGAACGGACGTCATAAAGATAAAGGGCGTTGAAAAGCTGAAGGGAGGAGCATCGTACGCAATAATTCCCGACCAGATAGAAGCAGGCACATTTATGATAGCTGGGGCTGTAACAGGCGGCGATGTTACTGTAAGAAACATCATACCCAAGCATATGGAATCATTAAGCGCAAAATTGATTGAAATGAATGTAGATGTGATAGAAGGCGAAGATTGGATAAGGGTTAGAAATAACGGGAAAATAGTTAAAGCTAATATTAAAACTTTGCCGTACCCCGGATTTCCGACGGATTTACACCCTCCCATTGCTGTTCTGCTTTGTAAGGCTGAAGGTACAAGTACCATAACGGAAGGCGTGTGGGACCAGCGCTTTCAGTATGTAGACGAATTGAAGCGGATGGGCGCGAGGATAAAGGTAGATGGCCGCATTGCAGTTATTGAGGGAGTAAGTAAATTGTCAGCTGCGCCGGTTAAAGCAACAGACCTGCGGGCAGGAGCGGCACTGGTACTGGCAGGGCTTGCAGCAGAAGGAACGACAGAAGTACATAATATAAAATACATAGACAGAGGCTACGAAAAATTCGAAGAAAAGCTGAGGAAGCTCGGCGCAGACATAACCAGGGTGTGACATGCAGTGTGGTGGCATGTTTGCAATATGCTAAATGTTGTGACAAATTGTAAACGGAGTTGAGGTAAGGCACATAATGAAGTTAACAATAATAGCAGTAGGCAAAATTAAGGAGCGCTATCTCAAGGATGGTATTGCAGAATATATTAAGAGACTTTCCCGCTTCTGCCGTGTCGAGGTGATAGAGGTTGCGGACGAGCAGGCTCCTGAGACTTTAAGTGCTTCGCAGGAAGAACAGGTAAAGAAGAAAGAGGCAGAGAGAATTAATGGAAAGATAAAGGAAGGAACGCTTCTTATTGTCCTTGATGTAAAGGGAGAAAAACTTGATTCTGAAAGCTTTGCAAGAAAATTGCAGGCTTTTTTATTATCCGGCAATTCACATATAACATTTGTAATTGGCGGATCTCTTGGCCTTGATCCGGAGCTTGTCAAAAAGGCTCACTTTAGGCTGTCGTTGTCGGACATGACATTTCCTCATCAGCTCGCCAGGCTGATATTGCTTGAGCAGATTTACAGGGCGTTTAAGATAATGAACGGCGAGCCGTATCATAAGTGAGAGAAAGGCAGTATTGTCCTCATAACATAGTATAACATATTCCTTAACTATGATATAATATAATTACAGATTTAGGTATGAAAGGTAGTGTTATTATGAATAACGCGAAAAAGATATTATTAAAACTTATAGACGAAATTCCAGAGAGCCAGATTCCTGAAGTGATTGATTTTATCAGTTTTTTGAAGGCAAAAAAAGATAATCAGGTATTTAAAGATTTAGAGTTGGCAAGTGAAAGTAGTATAGACTTTTGGAATAACGACATTGATGATGAGGTATGGAACAATGTATAGGCAAGGAGATATT
>JAMOAC010000492.1 GCA_023621975.1 Bacillota bacterium
GGTTATAGTAACAAACAGCGGAAAATTCTTTTGCGTTACAAAAAAACAGGGATTTACAACTATGCCTGAAGGATACGATTATAAAGAGGAGGACTGGTATAAACAGGCTGTGGTTGCTAACGGAACTGCTGTAATTATTAATAGCCACCCGCAGGATTATCTGTCAGAAAAAACTAATAAAAAAGTTTTTTCTGTTGCACGGCTTATTAAAGAGCCCAACTTAAAAAAACAATTAGCTGTTTTTTTGGCAGATGCTGATACAATTGTTCTGGAAAATGTCCTTTCAAATGTTGATTTTGATATAAGTTCCATCATAGCAGTATTTGACAATGAAAGTAATCTCATATACTCAAATAAGGCAATCTCTGAAAGCATGATACAACAAATCAGAAACGGCGAGAAGTATGTAAATAGCCCTGATGATACTTTTACAGTGGTCTCCAGGCTTGTGCCGAAGTCAAACTGGAAACTTGTCGTCATGCTGTCTAACAGCAATTTGAATTCAAAACTCAGATTGGTCAAGATGGTAAGCATATTATTTACTACCAGCCTGATAATAATTGCTTTTACGCTTTTCACCATATTTTCAAGTTTTATCACCAATCCTTTTAAGCAAATGATTTCAGTAATGAAAAAGGTTGAAACGGGCGACCTGTCGGTACGGTATTTTAATAAAGGCAAGGACGAAATATCCCAGGTGGGCAATGCCTTGAATAATATGATTATCAAACTCGAAGAAACCATAGAGAAAGTTTATAAGGCTGAAATCAACAAGAAGAATGCAGAGTTTTTGGCCTTACAGTCACAAATCAATCCGCACTTTTTGTATAACATTTTAAGCAACTTAATCAGCCTGAACAGGATCGGTGAAAAAGAGAAACTGGAGAAATCAATTATTTCACTTACTACACTTATGAGATATACAATGAGCCATGCAGACTACACTACAATTTCAAAGGAATTCCATTTCTTAGAGCAATATTGTGAGTTGCAAAAGCTGAGGTTTAGCGAACGCCTTGATTATTACCTTTACTATGATAACCGGGTCGCCGAGTACAGAATTCCGAAACTGTTGCTGCAACCATTGGTTGAAAACGCAGTAAAGCATGGGATAGAACCCCTGGACAGGAAGGGTAAAGTTTGTGTATACGCTGTTGTCAAAGAAAGTGCCGGACAAAGCCTGGTGGAAATCTCAGTTATTGACGACGGCAGTGGTTTTGACACTGGCTCGAAAGAACAGAAAAGAATAGGAATTACCAATGTGGAAGAAAGGTTAAAAATAGCTTTTCCAAACTCTTATATGGAAATAAAAAGTGAAATCGGAAAGGGAACGGAAATAAAAATTACTATTTTGGAAAAGGATATGGTGGTATGAGGATATTAATTGCTGATGATGAATCCTTAATCAGGGATGGCTTAAAAATTATGCTTAATGATCTTGAAATTCCGGTTGAGGTAGTCGGAGAAGCAACAAACGGCAGGGATATGGTGCAGCTTGTTAAGGAGCTAAAGCCGGATCTTGTTTTTGTAGATATCAAAATGCCTGTTATAAACGGGCTTAATGCAATTGAGGAATGCAAAAAGTTTGCACCCGATACATTTTGGGTTGTGCTTACAGGCTTTTCAGAATTCGAATTTGCACGAACGGCAATAAACCTGGGGGTCTCATATTATCTCATGAAGCCTGTAAGTGTTGAAGAACTGGACAAAATACTACGTGATATTTCCAAGAAGCTGAAAGAAAAAATTCTGATTAGCAATAAGGAATTTGGAAACGAATTATCCTTATTTTGCCATGACATTATTTCAAATGAAGAAATTGGTTTATGCTTCGAAAATCCATCGTTTACGTACAGGTGTGCAACAATAGTGATTGACAGCCATTTGAAGGAAAAGTACAAAGCAAGGCGGCAAACTGAATTTTTTAATATGATACGTTCGCTTATTGAAAAATCAATTGACGGTAAGATGAAAATTGCCCTGTTTTCATTGCCAAACGGAGATATTGCCATTGTAATTTCAATGGAAAATTTACCTGAAAACCATGCAAGCAGGCAGGCTGACAGATTTTTATCCCGGCTGGCTGATATTCTAAAAACTACAAATGATGATGATTTTGCAGCAACTGTTTTATTATCGGAAAAGTGCCATTCATATGAAACGGTGAGGAAAAGCCTGAACCAATTGCAAAACCTTTCAGCAATGAGACCAATAACAGGCATTCGAAAAATTGTGCCTGTAAACACGCTCAAAAAGGTTTTCATGGAATCAAGTTCAGAACTTTTGGAGCTTTGTAACACCTTGATACAGATGACAGATGCTTTCAGGAACAGGGAATATTTTAGTTACATGAAAATGGTTGATGCCCTTGAAAAGACGTTGAAGCTGCAGGCAATACTGCTTGATGGTAAGGTGAAGCACAACATAGCCGATTTTCTTTCAGTTTCAATGAAATTCAGCATAAAACCGGATTATGATGCTTCAATGCTTGTTGAAAGCCTTCGTTACCACGGAGAAAGAATTCTTTCAGAGGATGTGGACGAGGACCGGGTAAATATTCTTATAAACAGGGTTGTTGACTATGTAGAGCAAAATTATATGAAAGACATTGGTTTGGCAGAAATAGCGGAAATTCTTAATATAACACCAAATTACCTGAGCTCACTGTTCCATAAAAAAATGGGAATTACATTTGTAAAATACCTGACAAAAATAAGAATGATAAAAGCGAAAGAACTTCTTGCAAATTCTTCCCTCCGGGTGCAACAGGTATCTGAACGGGTAGGATATTACAGCACTCGGCATTTCACCAAGTTGTTCAAGGAATTCTACGGTTATTATCCGTCAGACTGCAGAAAGGCACAATGTTAAAAAAGAGCGCACTTATTATAACTTTGTGTCATATTCGAAAATGTGCCGTTATGATATTATTTATTACAGAATAAAGAAGGAACGTGTGACAAAAGTATCAGGTATCAAATGCTGTGTTAATGTTCAAGGTAATTTGGCTTCTTCATTTGTTTATTGGTCATTCAACCATTTAAACCAACTGTAGCCTGATGAGTGGTAAACCTGCATGCAGTGGCTTGACGCGCGGAGCATGTCTGCTGTAGTGTTGACCTCTTCATGTAGTATTTTTTTGCCAATAGGTCAGCAAGAAATCTACTGCCGGTAGTATGCGCTGAATTTTCTTGATAAATCAAATTTTATTAAAAAATAAAAGGAGGAGTACTATGAATTTAAAATTTAAAAAATTTGCTGCAGTCTTAACT
>JAMOAC010000537.1 GCA_023621975.1 Bacillota bacterium
GCCAATTGGTAATGCTTATAGAAAAGGGCTTAATAAGAGGTACAATGGCAAAAAATATTTTTGAAAAAATTTTCGACAGCAGGAAACAGCCTGAAGAAATAATAAAGGAAGAAGGATTGCAAGTTGTAAATGATGAGGAATTGCTGTCACAGATGATTAACAAGGTAATTGAAGAAAATCCAAGGTCGGTGGAAGATTACAAGGCAGGAAAGAAAAAGGCCCTGGGTTTCCTGGTAGGGCAGGTAATGAAGCTTACAAACGGTAAAGCGGATGCACGGATAGTAAACAGGCTACTACAGGAAAAACTCGGGGATTAAAAAAGTGATTAAAAAGCAGTGATTTAAAAACGGAGATTGATAAATAATAAATTGAGTTTGATAAATAATTGTTACATAATTATAGCGCATAATTATCGCACAATTATTCGGAATCAATTCAAAACTCCATGAAATTGTAATTAAATCTTGTATACAATAAACATTTTGTATATAATAGACGTGGTAATGGGTTAAAGTGTCAACATAAAATTGTAATTATATTTGTTAAAAATATGTCTAAGTGAGATTTATTATCAATAGTGTTATATGATGGGCCCGGCTATCTATCACTTAGGCATGCTTTTAAATTCAGGACATGTTGGTGGTAAGCCGCATTTTAGAACATAACCTGCATTAGTATGATCTACAGGTTAAATACAATATCAGGGAGGACAGACATAGTATGAGTTTTCTAGAACAAATAAAAGAAAGGGCTAAAGCCGATGTCAAAACAATTGTATTGCCAGAAAGCAATGATATCAGGACATTAAAAGCAGCAGCAATGGTTCTCAAAGAGGGCATAGCAAATATTGTTCTCATTGGAAATGAAGAAGAGATAAAAAAGCTTGCCGGAGACCTTGACATATCCAAGGCCAAAATTGTTGATCCCGAGAAATCCGATAAGTTTGAAGATTATGCTAACACATTTTACGAGCTCAGGAAAGCTAAAGGCATGACTCCCGAAAAAGCCCGTGAAATGATGAAAGACCCGCTTTATTACGGAGTCATGATGGTTAAGAAAGACGATGCAGACGGAATGGTCTCGGGTGCCGTTCATTCCACCGCTGATACGCTTCGTCCGGCACTTCAGATACTGAAGACTGCGCCGGGAACGAAGATTGTTTCAGCATTTTTTGTTATGGTTGTACCCGACTGTGAATATGGCCATAACGGTATTTTTGTTTATGCAGACAGCGGACTTGTTGAAAATCCCGATGCTGAAAAGCTCTCGGAGATTGCAATAGCTTCCGCAAAGTCATTTAGAGACCTTGTTCAGGCTGAACCTGTTGTGGCAATGCTTTCATACTCAACTTACGGAAGTGCAAAAAGCGAGCTGACCGAAAAAGTTATAGAAGCTACAAGGCTTGCTAAACAAAAAGCTCCGGAGCTCCTTCTGGACGGAGAGCTCCAGGCTGATGCCGCACTTGTACCGTCTGTCGGAAAGACTAAGGCTCCGGGAAGCAAGGTTGCCGGAAAAGCTAATGTTCTGATATTCCCGGATCTGAACTGCGGCAATATTGCATACAAACTTACTCAAAGGCTTGCAAAAGCTGAAGCCTACGGCCCAATAACCCAGGGGATTGCAAAACCTGTAAATGACCTTTCAAGAGGATGCAGTGCAGAAGACATAGTCGGCGTAGTCGCAATAACGGCAGTACAGGCACAGAACATATAAGACGTATGCTTTGGCTGGTAATTTGAAATATTATTATAAATGGGTAAACAAAATACCATCAATGATTAAAGAGTAGATCATGATTACAGGGGGATATATTTTATGAAAATTTTGGTTTTAAATTCCGGGAGCTCTTCATTGAAGTATCAGCTGATTGATACTGAAAAAGAAGTGGCCCTGGCGAAAGGGCTCTGTGACAGAATCGGCATAGAAAATTCTTTTTTAAAGCACACAAAAATAGGGTCGGATACCGTTATTCTTGAGAAAGAGCTGAAGGACCACAGGGATGCTCTGAGGGAAGTAATCAGCGTTCTCACAGATGAAAAGCTGGGCGTAATCAGCGACATGTCTGAAATATCTGCTGTCGGACACAGGGTTGTTCACGGTGGAGAAAAATTTCATGAGTCGGTTATAATTGACGATGAAGTCATCAAAGGTATCAGGGAATGCGTAGAACTGGCCCCTCTTCATAACCCGCCGAACATAATTGGAATAGAAGCATGCAGGCAGCTTATGCCTGATGTTCCAATGGTGGCTGTGTTTGATACTGCATTCCATCAGACGATGCCTGAGTATGCTTACCTTTATGCACTGCCATATGACATTTATAAAAAATACGGCGTAAGGAAATATGGTTTCCACGGAACATCACATAAATACGTGGCAGAGAGGGCAGCAGCCATGTTAAACAGGCCTCTTGAGGAACTCAGGCTGATATCCTGCCATCTCGGAAACGGAGCAAGTGTATGTGCCATAAAATTCGGCAAATCAGTCGACACCAGCATGGGCTTTACCCCTCTGGCAGGACTTGCAATGGGTACGCGCAGCGGAAGTGTTGACCCTGCAGTTGTATCCTTCCTCATGGATAAGGAACATATGTCCATAAAAGAGGTAAATGATTTCCTGAATAAGAAATCCGGCGTACTTGGCATATCGGGAGTCAGCAGCGATTTCAGGGATTTGCATGAGGCAGCCGACAACGGAAATGAAAGGGCAAAACTTGCAATAGATATTTTCTGTTACAGGGTAAAGAAATATATTGCCGAATATTCCGCTGTAACAGAGGGTATAGACGCAGTTATATTTACTGCAGGAATAGGGGAAAATAATGATGTGGTCAGAGCAAAAGTAACCGAAGGCCTTGAGTATCTTGGAATTAAAATTGATCCTGAAAAGAATAAGGTAAGGGGCAAGGAAATAGACATAAGTGCTCCCGACGCAAAAGTAAGGACACTTGTAATACCGACCAATGAAGAGCTGGCAATTGCAAGGGAGACATACAGGCTGGTAACCCGCAGGTAACCCGGACGGGACACAATATGGCGCTTTGAATAAGGGGGCTGTCCCGCCCTCTTTTATTATTGACAAACAATACTTTAGTTAGTATAATATCACATGTCGGCTTTTTATGGGGAGAGTAAAATGATTATTGATGTAACGGATATCCTGGGAATTAACGGAGCGTCCTTAGACGTAGAGTTCAGCGAGAAAATTGAAAGTATGGAAGCCAATGATGCTGAACTTGTATTTGATAAGCCGGTCAGT
>JAMOAC010000150.1 GCA_023621975.1 Bacillota bacterium
CTTTATGATTGTCAACCTTTGAAGGCACTCTTTTTCTTGCTTCGCCAAGCATTTCTATTAAATGAGCGTAATCGTTGTCTCCTTCATTTCCGGTTTCTATAATATTATTTACATAATTCTCCAGCGCGTCAAGGCACTTAAAGAGTAAATCTATTAACTCAGTGTTCACATCGAATTCTTTATTTCTGAGAGATTGAAGAACATCTTCCATTTTGTGTGTAAGTGAAGACATTTTGTTAAATCCCATTGTAGCAGACATTCCTTTTAATGTGTGTGCCGCTCTGAATATTTCATTTAACACATCCATGTCTCCGGGATTTTTTTCCAGTTGAAGCAATGATTCGTTTAAGTCCTGAACATGTTCTTTCGATTCCTCAATAAAAACTTCCAGGTATTGGTTCACATCCATTGTTAAAACCCCCCTACAATTTTCGTGATTTGGCCGGCAATTTCATTCAGTGGTACGACGAAATCAACAACTCCTGTCTCCAATGCAGCCTTTGGCATTCCATAAATCACGCAGGATTCTTCATCTTGTGCTATAATAAATCCGTTATTTTTCCTTTTAATATTTACTATACCTTCACTTCCATCGGTACCCATACCCGTCATAATAATTGCAATTACGTCTTCTATACCCGTATCAGACAGCGAATTCAGCATTGCATCAATGGACGGCCTGTGCCCTTTTATTGGAGGTTCATCCGACAGTTTGATTTTAAGCTTGCCATCATCCTTCGCTACCAGCATGTGATAATTTCCCGGCGCGATATACACATATCCGGCTCTGATAATTTCTCCGTCTTCTGCTTCCTTTACCGTTAGTTCACTTAAACTGTCCAATCTTTCCGCAAGAGATTTCGTAAATCCTGCCGGCATATGTTGTACAACAAGAAACGCTGCCGGAATATCTCCCGGTATCTTAGGAATTACCTCCTGCAAAGATTTAGGCCCGCCTGTTGATGCACCAATAGCAACGATCTTTTTAAAATTAGTAATATCTTCTATATTATTTACTATATCACTTTTTTGCAAATTTTGCATTTCAAATTTTGTATTTTTTGTACAAAAAACGATATTTTTTACCATTTCTGCATTTTCAATTACCTTATTAATTTTTTTATCTATTGCTGTCATTATTAGTATCAATCCTTTACTAATTTTATCTAGTCATTTGTCAGTAAGCCCTTTCTGATTAATTTGATCTGCTCGCTGTGTATGAACTTGATTAAACTTTCTTTGGTCTTGTTTTCTATTGAGCTGAATTTTATTGCAGTTCTATATTTATCAGGGTTCAACTCGTATAATTTTTCGGATCTTACAACTTTGCCTACAAAATGTATTTCCTTATTATCAGACAATAACATTTTACATTCGACATAGCTGTCAAATTCCAGCTTTTCATCTGTCAGCATGCTTATTCCGCCGCCGCTGATATCTATTGTTGTTGTTTCAATATATTTATGCTGCTCGTTTTCTTCCTTTAACAACGGGTCATATTCACGGAATTTAACGGGCAGGCTGATATCCAATCTGTAAAAATGGCGTCTTTGTATTCTTGTAATGTTGTCGGTAGTTTCAATTTCCATTAACGGTATGTCATCTTTTTTGCTTCTTCCGACTATTATTGCGGGAAAAAAGTATAGATTCTTCTTGTGAGTAAAATATGCATTTACTTTCCACCCAATATGTACAGGAAAAATTTTACCTTTATATATAGGCGCATTCACTATTATTCTGTTTTCATTAATAATTGCTTCAAGCTTGGTTGGAAAAGGGGGTAGTGCCGTTTCACCGAAGCTGTTGAATGCTTCTATATCGAACTTTGTACCGATAACTAGATCCGTTATTTTCATATTAAAACAATCCCTCACTTATTAACTGCTTTTTTGTAAATTCATATGTTTATGATAATTGGCTGTTCTGCATTTTGAATTTTATAAGCCTGCGAATAAAGCCCTTAATCCCGTAATCGCTGTATTGGTCATTGTATTCCGCGATATCTGCAATCTTCTTCGAAATATCCTCGATTTGCCTTGCAGCATGGCATTTGGGATATTTCAGCAAAAACGGCTGCTGTATTTTAACTGCTTTTATTACCATATCATCCCGAAAAACATACCCAAGTGGATTAACCTCCATTGATAAAAAATTATGTGCAACGATACGCAGCTTATTTATAACATCTTCAGCTTCACCAGGGCTTTCCACCCTGTTTGCGATAATTCTTATATTTTTGCTTTTGTCCCTGTTCGATACCATTTTTATAAGTGCATAAGCGTCCATTATTGATGTCGGTTCCGGCGTCGTTACAAGAAGTATCTCATCTGCAGCCATTACAAAGTTCATTACACTGTCCGATAGTCCTGCACCTGTATCTATAAGTATAATATCTACCAATTTATCCAGCAACCCTATGTTTTCCAAAAATTTATCCAGCTGTTCTTTGTCTAGCTTTACAAGCTCTTCAACTCCGGAACCGCCTGAAATAAATTTTATGTTCTGCGGCCCGTCGCATAAAACTTCAAAAATGCTTTTTTTGCCCTTTATTACGTCAAGCAGGGTAAACTCAGGTGTTATTCCAAGCAGGACTTCAATATTTGCCAGCCCGAAATCAGCATCGATCACTATTACCTTCAGGCCCATTTTGCTTAATGCCAATGCAAGGTTAACGGTTATATTGGTTTTCCCCACTCCGCCTTTGCCGCTGGTGACGGTAATAACCTTGGCGGCTTTATTTTTGCATTCACTTTGATCTTTTACCTGGCCTGCAGATTCCCGTGTTTTTATGTTATTTACTACCTGTCTCAGCTTGTATGCCTGATCCATCATTTTTAACTGATGCTCCCCAGTAAACTTTTCGTTAATTTTTCAATGTCCACCAATTCAATATCATCAGGTACATTTTGTCCGGTTGTTATGTACGAAAGGTTCTTGCCACTCTTCCTGGCAGCATTTAGAATTATACCGGCAGACGGCGCCTCGTCAAGCTTGGTAAAAATGAGCTTATAGTCCTTAAGAAAACTGTAATTATTTAAAACATCAATACAATTCTTATAACTCGTGACAGCACTGATAACAAGATACACCTCATCGGCTTTAGATACTTCAACAAGCGCCTTTAGTTCTTCTATCTGCTTCATGTTCCTGTGGCTTCTTCCTGCAGTATCAATAAGAACCAGATCTTTGTCCAGGTAGCTGCTGATTGCGCTTTCCAATTCATTGGGCGAATATATTACGCTTATTGGAATT
>JAMOAC010000099.1 GCA_023621975.1 Bacillota bacterium
ATTGCTTTAGCAATAGCCTTTACAGCCTCATCCTGCCCGATAACCCTCTTATGAAGCGTTTCTTCCAGCTTCATAAGTCTCTCCGAATCTTCCTCCGTCAGCCTCTTGACGGGAATTCCCGTCCAGCTTGCCACAATTTCCGCTATTTCCTCTGCCGTAACGGTATCGGTTCTGGTCTGATTTTGCTGCTGCCAATCGCTTTTTGCCTTTTCCAGCTTGTTTTTAAGCTCATGCTCCCGGTCCCTTATCTTGGCAGCCTTCTCGAATTCCTGCAACTTTATTGCTTCTTCCTTTTCCTTGGCAAGTTTTTCTACTTCTTCTTCCAGCTCTTTAAGTTTCGGCGGAGCTGTAAATGATTTAAGCCTTACCCTGGATGCAGCTTCATCTATGAGATCTATTGCCTTGTCAGGCAGGAACCTGTCAGTGATGTATCTGTCAGAAAGTTTTACTGCTGCCTCCAAGGCCTCATCCGTGATCTTTACCCTGTGATGTGCTTCATACTTATCCCTGATTCCTTTTAATATCTCTACAGCCTCTTCAGTAGTAGGTTCGCCTACAGTTATCGGCTGGAACCTTCTCTCAAGGGCAGCATCCTTCTCGACATACTTTCTGTATTCATCAAGGGTTGTAGCTCCTATAACCTGTATCTCGCCTCTTGCAAGAGAAGGTTTCAAAATATTGGATGCGTCAATTGCTCCTTCTGCTGCACCCGCTCCAATGATGGTGTGCATTTCGTCAATGAACAATATGACATTGCCGGCTTTCCTTATTTCATCAAGGGCTTTTTTCAGGCGTTCCTCAAACTCTCCTCTGTACTTGGCGCCGGCAACCATCGATGACAGGTCAAGGGTAACAACACGCTTATCCTTCAATATTTCAGGAATATTGCCCTCAACTATCTTCTGTGCCAGGCCTTCGGCAATAGCTGTCTTTCCTACTCCCGGCTCTCCTATCAGGCAGGGGTTATTCTTTGTCCTTCTGCTTAATATCTGAATGACTCGTTCGATCTCCTTATCCCGCCCAATAACCGGGTCAAGCTTGCCTTCCCGCGCCATTTCAGTCAAGTCTCTCCCAAACTGGTTTAAAGTCGGTGTGCTGTTATAGCTGCTGCTTTTGGAAACACTGCCTCCACCCGGCATTTCTTCGTTCAACAGCCTTACAATTTCATTCAGAAGCTTTTGAGGTTCAACGCCAAGGTCCAGCAATATTCTAACAGCAACACTTTCTCCTTCCCTCATTATTCCCAGCAGGAGATGTTCAGTACCTATATAACTGTTTGCCATTCTTCTTGCTTCCTTGAAACTCAACTCGAGAACTCTTTTTGTCCTCGGGGTAAACCCAAGGGGTTGCTGCCCTGTCTGTTCTCCTCTCCCTATAAGCTCATCTATCTGTTTTATTACCTTTTCCTCAGTCACGCCCTGTGACTGTAATACTCTTGCGGCAATTCCTGTACCTTCCTTAATCAAACCAAGAAGAATGTGCTCGGTTCCCACATAATTATGTCCAAGTTCCATTGCAGCTTCCTGTGCCAGTGCTATGGCCTTTTCGGCCTTTTCAGTAAAGCGTCCGTACATATCTCATTCACCTCTTTTATCTCTTGATTAATTTCTTTTTGCTTTGAACCAATTTTTTTGTGTTTGAATTGCTTCGAATTCAGTGTTAAATGTACTGGTTTTTAATGTGTCTGTGCTAAGTTTAACAGTTAGTTCATTGCCTTTACGTGATTGGTTCACGCATTTGGCAGATTCTTTTGCTCACTGTCTCTGCCTGAGCCTGCTTCTTATAAGCTCGGCCCTCTTTACATCCCTTTCATTTGCGTCAAGGGATGTTCCTGCAATTTTCTGCAAATTTGCCGGCTGAATGCTATCCATTATTTCATCCAGCGTATAAATATCAACATCTTTTATTATTCCCATATCTACGCCAAGACGTACATCAGAAAGAAGCTTCATGGCTTCTTCCGACGAGAGGATTCTTGCGTTGGAAATGATCCCGTAAGACCGGAACACCCTGTCTTCAAACCTGTATGGATTCTGCCGGTAAAGCTCGGATCGAAGCGACCTCTCCCTCTGAATTATTTGTGTAGATATATTTGTGATGCTGGAAATAATTTCTTCCTCAGTCAACCCCAGTGTGACCTGGTTTGATATCTGAAACATGTTCCCTGAAGCATCACTGTTTTCCCCGTATATGCCTCTTACTGCTATATTCAGCTTGCTGCATGCATCAAGTATTCCCCTTATATATCCTGTCATAACCAGGGCGGGAAGATGAAGCATTACCGATGCCCTCATTCCCGTACCTACGTTTGTGGGGCAGCATGTCAGATAGCCAAAATTGCTGTCAAATGCAAAGTCAATCTTTTCCTCCAGCATGGTATCCAGCTTTTTACAATCCTCCCATGCCTTGTCAAGCTGCATTCCCCGATACAGGCACTGTATTCTCAAATGGTCCTCTTCATTTATCATAATACTGATTTTTTCATCTTTGCTGATTATTACTCCGCTTCTTGTCTTTTTTGCAGCCAAATCAGGACTGATAAGGTGTTTTTCAACCATGGCCTGCCTGTCTATCGGGTCCATACTGCTTATATCATAAAATCGGAAATTGTTTGCCGCAGCACTGCTCGTGCTGAAAACAGTATCCCTGGTTTTTTCTATCACTTCAATGCTCTGCTTTTCATTCATCCTGAACGGGAAGGGGTAATTTTTAAAATTCCTTGCAAGTCTTACTCTGCTACTGAACACCACATCCGATTCAGGTACGTTTTTTGCGTTTTCTCCAAACATCTTCCCACCTCCAGCTTTTAACAGCATTTTCAATTACCGTGAGACATGTTCTCCAATTCCTTTATTTTGTCACGAAGTACTGCTGCCCTTTCATATTCTTCAGCCTGAATTGCTTTGTTCAGCTCTTCCTTCAACCTCTCTATTTCTTTTGTGGTATTTATTTTAGCTGAAAAACCGTAAGGAGCTTTTCCGACATGTTCAGTGCTGCCTTGCAGTCTTTTTATTATTGGCTTTAACCTGTCCTTGAATATTTTATAGCAGTTGCTGCACCCGATTTTGCCTATATTTTGAAAATCGTTGAAGCTCATTCCGCAAACTTCACAAACAGTGTGAATATCAGGAGAAGCTATATATGAATCCCCAAAATCGTTGCTCAGAAATCCCGAGAGAAAATCACCCAGGCTTAAAGGGGCCATAAAGCTCGTATTTCCCTTCTCACTTGCACATTTTTCGC
>JAMOAC010000088.1 GCA_023621975.1 Bacillota bacterium
CTACTCTTGCCCAGAATTCCACAATGTATTCCTTTGCAGGATCAATATCAAACCATTCCTGCTTGAAACATGAACCTGCTGCATTAGTTCCGGATATTTTTTGTGAACGTATTGCACCGTACTGATCCTGCCAGTCATGAAGCAGCGAGAATGTTCCGCCTGTCTTTTCAAAGGACCACCCGTCTGCTATGCTGTTGGCGTCATTGTCATCTTCCATACCGCCGTTTACAATCATGCTTTCTTCAGGTGTCAGTTCAACTTCCTTTAAAACAACACCGTCCAGATAGAAGGTTATTTCATCTCCGGGTTCACCTTCTACATGGAATCTTACACTTATTCTTCCTGCATGCGGATGTGGGAAGAAAGTGAAACTATAATGTTTCCATTCATTCCCGTTTTCTTCTGCGGTTATAACCAGGGATGAATTGTAGGGGCCGAGGTTTTCATAGTGAACGCCGCTCACTTCTGTATCGCAGACTCTGAGAGTACCTTTTTCAACTTTTGCCCAGAAACTGAGTTCATATTTTCTTGTAGGGTCTATAATCAGCCAATTAACGTCTGTCTTCTGGCCTTCCTGCTTGATTCCTCTTTCTACATATCCGCCTTCACCGTCAGCAGGTATAGAGGTATCCACTCTTACATATTTTTTGCCCTTTGGAGCAGGATTCTCCGGTGTTCCCTCTATTATGGTTATTTCCCCTCCCGAGTAGCCCGGTGACCATACATCAGGAATGCCGTTATTATCTTCATCAATTTCAAAGCTTCCATTATAGAGGAGGTTGTTAAGCTCAGCAACATCCACTTCGAAGGTTTCTTCCCTGTTAAACTCGCCGTCAGTTGCTATTAGTTTAATATTATATTTACCAGGCTCGACATCTTCAGGATAAGTTATGGTAATAGTGTCAGTGACAGTCCTCCCTATATGGAGTCCTCCTCCGTCATATCCGTTCAGGGAAACACTTCTTGAAGGAATATCTGCAGTCCAGCCTTCCGGAAGATCAAGAGTATAATCGACTGTCTTGGGATCCAGGGTGTAATTCCTGACTTTAACATTGATACCGAATTCGTATTTGCCATATTTGTTAATTGTATCTTTTTCAATAACAGTATGGAATGGAGCAGCCTTTACAACGAACGTTGATATATCCTGTGTTGTATCACCGTAACTTGCAGTAACTACAAAATGATGCTTGGTCCAGTATTCACCGTCTCCTGCTGTTACATTAAATTCAGCATTTGCTGCTTCCCCGCTCTCCAATGTAAAAGATGTACCTGTTGACTCACCTACGATCCAGCCATTGGCATCTAGCGTTAAATTACCTGACACTTCTGAATCAGAATAATTTTTTATTCTGACCTTCAGCTTCACATTTTGACCGTCTGTAACCACAGAATATTCAGGTTCCACTCTTACCCTTACATCCGGCGCAATATCGGGTAATTCATTTTCTTTCACAACCAATTTATAATTTGTATTTTTAAGGCCAAAGACCTCCTGCAGAACATCTATATAGCCATATCCAAACAGTGTGCTAGGTTCTATTGAGCCGCCTTCTCCCCATTCATTCCATGCATAGAAGGTAGCCATATTCATTGAACGTGGATGTGAGTCAAGATAAGCCTTTACTTTATCAAGCAGCAGTCTGAATTTCTCGGGACTTGGATCGGCATATATATAATTTTCCACACGTGATCCTGATGATGCTCTCCACGGTCTGACATCATATCCGTTTAAAGCTCCTGGTATAAACAAGTAATTTTCATAATTTTGATACTCCGGTTGATCTGAGTAATCAGCATATACGAAGTCTTCCCATGCATCAGGATAACATGTTCCGTAATCTTCAGGTATTCCCTTATTGTCATCAAGTCCGATTCCGGCCAGATTCAGCGGCAGGAATCCATCATATCCCTGGGCTATAAACAGATCCAATGTCCTGTACCCATCATAGAGCAGCAAAGGATTTCCGAGGCCTTCCTTTTGACATTCACTGCGGAGGTAATCCAATCCTTCTTTAAGGCTTGCGGTTGAACCACCCAGGCGGCCTTCCATATCTCCAAAGAATCCAATTATCGGCCTTCCGTCTGCTGTCTTTTTATAATTGGGATCTTTCATATAGCTGATTAATGTAGGCACTATATTATCTTTCCATTCTTTCATACCGTACGATCCATCAGCAACATAATAAAGATAATATGACATCAGATTCTTATATCGGGATTTTCTGAACAATTCGATGTTCTGTCCCGGCCTTGGTCCGCCGCCATTTTCCCTCCAGTAGAAATAGAATGCGAAGTGATCTATGCCGCGGCTTGCAGCCTGTAATATGTGCGCATCTATTGTTTCCTGCTGATAATCATCGTACCATCCAAGTAAGGGCTCTCTGTCAGGTATAGGGCCATAACCCCATGGGCCTGGGTCAGTGATATGATCCCGCGGACCGCCAAACCAATCGCTGTCATTACCATAAACAGCTTTGTTGCTTGCTATCCTGTAAGGAGCAAAAATCGGGTTCCAGCTTGAGAAATAAAACACACCTATATCATATGGCTGGTCTTCCCTTAACATAATTGTAATGGTTTTAACCGTCTCATTATCATTTTCATCCACAGCAACAATTGAAATTTCATTCAGGCCAAGATGTAAGATAACTGACGCATTGAATTTACCTTTCTGATCAAACTCAACATTATTTCCATTTACTTTCAGGCTTTTCAGGTCCCCGTCATTATCAACTACCGTTCCTGAAATAACATATTCTGTATTCGCTGTTCCTTCAATTACTACACTTTCCTCCTGATCCAAATTAATGATTGGAGCTTTATCAAGCACAAGAATTACTACTATTGTCTTTGTGTAAACATTCCCAACAGAATCTGTCGCAGTTATAGTAATTACGTTTTCACCTTCATTTAATGCTACCTGTGTACTGAATTTGCCGTTTTCATCCACAGCAACGTCTGTTCCGTTTACCTTGAAACTGCTCCTGTTCTTTACAGAAACTTCTCCGGAAACCGTGAACAACTGCTGGTCTTTTCCGTGGACGGTTGTGAAATTCTGCTGGTCGACCCTTATTACCGGTTTTTCTTTGAATACTACATTGTCAACATACGCTTCAAGAGCAATCGGGTTCCAGTTATGGAACTGCAGCCTTGCATAGCTTACACCTTCAGACGGAGTGTACTCAGTTGTGATTTTGTTCCATACCGGATCTCCCCACTGGTCAACGTGAATACCAA
>JAMOAC010000028.1 GCA_023621975.1 Bacillota bacterium
ATCGAGACTGTCGAATGAGGGATTTAGACTGTTCAAAGAGCAAATAAAATATCAGCATGTATTCAATTCTTTAATTCAGATATAGCAAAATTATTACAAAGTATAAGAATAAGTCTGCAATGTAATTATAATTGGCAAGATCAATGCTTTATAAGACCATGTACAAAGTACAAAGGTCTATTTCTATTTGTCTTTGTTGCCTGAATAAAATTAGATGTAGCGCATGAGATACACAGAATAAAATGTCAATTGCTTTACTGAGCTAAACATAGTTATGCCCTGTTAAGCTATAAATGTATTCATTATCTTTGCATAAAAAAAAGAAATGTCCCCAATTTGTTGCTTAATTTTTCGATGAATGAAAAGAAAAAAGGAATGTCCCCTTCAAAAAGTTTCAAATAACTATTGCACTTGTGTATGAAATGTGCTAATATTACACAAAGAAAACACAAATGTACGTGAGTTATGGACACGAACGTGGAGGGGTTATGAAAAAAGATACCACTTTTTTTCTTGTTGATTCCTCGGCCCTGCCCGAGGTGTTTACTAAAGTAGTTGAGGTAAAGAGAATACTCGAAAAGGGAACTGTAAAGACAGTAAATGATGCCGTTAAAAAAGTGGGAATAAGCCGCAGTACTTATTACAAATATAAAGATTCCGTTTTCCCTTTTTATGAGATATCAAGGGGAAAGGTTATCACCCTTTATTTTGTACTTGAGAATTTTTCAGGAATATTATCAAAGATTATCAATGAGATAGCAAAGGCAAAGGCAAACATTCTGACAATAAACCAGAACATACCGATTAACAGCCTTGCCGATGTAACCATATCTATTGAAACAACTGATATGGTAAAGGATATAAAAGAATTAATGGATGAAATAAGCAAAATAGACGGCGTTAGAAGACATGAAATTCTTGCCAGGGAATAGGGAGGTAAATAATTATGGTGAATGTTGCAGTATTAGGTTATGGGGTTGTTGGATCAGGCGTTGTGGAAGTTATTAAAGGAAACAGCATGAGCATATCAAGAAAGGCCGGAGAGGAGATCAGGGTAAAAAAGATACTGGATATCCGTGATTTTCCCGACAGTCCTGACAGAGATTTAATAACCCATAATCCTGACGATATTTTTGAAGACGATTCAATAAGCATTATAGTTGAAACGATAGGTGGCACCGGTGTTGCCCAGGAGTATACCAGGAGGGCATTCCTTAAAGGAAAGCATGTAGTTACATCCAACAAGGAACTTGTTGCAGAATGCGGCCCTGAGCTTTTGAAGCTTGCCAAGGAATGTGGCGTTAAATATATGTTTGAGGCAAGTGTTGGAGGAGGCATACCGATAATCCGGCCACTTAATCAGTGCCTGGCAGCCAATGAAATCGTGGGGATAACGGGAATTCTCAATGGAACCACAAATTATATACTCACCCAGATGAAGAGGGAAGGTAAAAACTTTGATGAAGCTCTCAAGAGCGCACAGCAAAATGGATATGCCGAAGCAAATCCGGCTGCGGATATAGACGGGCACGATGCATGCAGGAAAATAGCCATACTTTCTTCAATTGCGTACAATGAGTTTGTAGACTGTAAAAATATATACACTGAAGGAATTAGAAACGTAACGCTGGCTGATATGGAATATGCTGATGCAATGAATTCCGTTATCAAGCTGATAGCCATTAGCAAGAAGGTGGGCGATAAAATATTTGCAAGAGTGAGCCCTGCCATTATTAGTAAAAATCATCCTGTGGCGAACGTTGAAGATGTTTTCAACGCAATTGTTGTAAAGGGCAATGCTATCGGGGATGCCATGTTCTACGGAAAAGGAGCCGGGAAACTGCCTACGGCAAGCGCTGTTGTGGCTGATATTATTGACATAGTAAGACATATTGACAGCAATGGGCACAATGTATGGGTTAGAAAAGAATACAACAATGTTATGGATATAAATGAAAGCATGACAAGGTTTTTTATAAGAGTATCCGTTAATGATGCTGAACAGGCTAAAGATTATATAAGACAGATCTTTGGAGACGTGGAATTTGTAAAACCTGTCAGGGATGCTTACAAAGATGAGGTTGCCTTTGTAACAGCCAGGGCAAAGGAAGGTGAGCTTGTATCAAGGAAGGACAGATTAAAAGATTCAGCTTCAATAAATGATGTTATAAGCGCAATCAGGATAGAAGAAGAATAGGAAAAAATATTGTTGAAAAGTCAGTAAAGATTGTTTATACTAATTATATTAGTATAACGTGCAGCGATGTAATTTACACGTAATTTGACATTAAAACTGAATAACTTGTGTAGAATACAGGTTCAATCCGTGGAAATGCATGATTTTCCCGGATATAGGGAAGTCGGGTTAAAATCCCGCGCGGTCCCGCCGCTGTGAAAGCGGAGCCTCTAAATATAACGTAGTCAGGCCAAGTTAAGGAATAAAATTAGGGCTTGATGAAGTTAAGCCACTGGAGGTAAAGCCATATGGCGTAACCCCTCTGGGAAGGTTTTTAGAGGTGATGATGCTTGAGCCAGAAGACCTGCCTGTATTTGTGCACCACTAGCTCTACGGGAGATAGAGGGGGGTGTTATATGTATAAAAGTATATTATTGCGATTATTAGAAACCTCTAACCTTGTGGCTAGAGGTTTTTATATTTACTTAGATGGCTATAATTGAATAATAAGAATGGCATTGTAGTTGTTTCCCATTGTCTGAATAATTTTAGACTGGTTAAATTACAGTTGCCAGAATTTAAGCTTTTTTAGAACATTTCAAGAAAGCAGGGTGCAGCGATGCAAGGTTTGGTACACATATATACCGGAAACGGCAAGGGAAAAACATCTGCAGCTGTCGGCCTTGGAATAAGGGCATATGGAAGAGGATTAAAGGTCTTGATGGTTCAGTTTCTCAAAGGGACGGAAACCGGAGAGACAAAAACTATTGAAAAACTTTCTCCCGGCTTTACTGTTTGCAGGGGGAAATCAACCGGTAAATTCAGCTGGCAGATGAGCAATGAAGAAAAAGAATATGAGAAAAAGGTACAGAATGAACTTCTTGATTATGCACGCAAAGCCGTTACAAGCGGCGAGTGGCAGCTGGTGATCCTCGATGAAATTATGGCTGCCATACACGGAGAGATGATAAAAGTTGCTGATGTAGTTAAGCTCATAAAGGATAAACGTGAAGATGTAGAGCTTGTACTAACGGGCAGAA
>JAMOAC010000040.1 GCA_023621975.1 Bacillota bacterium
TGGATTTTTCCCTTCCAACATCAAAATGAAGTATCATATATGGAAATACCGTTAAACCTCGCAGAGGCAAAAGCGGTAGCACCTGCTTTTTTATATTTTTCTTTGTTTCCATCATTCTCACACATTCCCCCCTTACGAAAACAAAATATATGCCATAAAGGAAACTGTCGTCTTAATCATCAATCGGCTTACCTGGCCATCATATTTTCCTGTCATCTATCTATTAATTATCTATTAACTTAATCTCCTGTTAATTATATTAGCTTAACCTATTATAACTTTTAGCCATTTTTATTTCAATTGTTTTATATGGTAACACGGGAATTGATGTCCACTTATTCAAAATGTTATGCCAAAATTCGTACAATTCAAACATGCTGATCAGCCGTTACGACACACCTGTTGCCTGCTTATAACACACTTTCTCCACGGGCTTCAGCTTCCCTCGTCAAAGATATCATGCTGTTAAAAATGCCAATTATCTTCAGGGAGAGTTGTTCAGCTATTTCGCCTAATTTACCGGCTTCGTCATAATTTCCGTTCCTGATACACTCGATAACCTGGGCACCTTTGCTATGAAGTTCGCTGTGATAATTTTCGACCTCTTCCCACAAGGGAAGAATTTCACTTGAGGATGGTTTAATACTGTAATAGAAGTGCCCGAAGCCGCATTTGTGATCATCAACCTGCAACGGTCTTTCCTGTCTGTTCCTTATCATGTCTTTCAATTCATGCATCCAGTTTGTATGAGCTTTGATGGCAGCATCTATGCTGCTGATAAAATCGGAATTGGAAAGTTTGTAAAAATTGTCAACAGCCAGCATGCTGCTGAGCTGTGAAAGGCTGTTTACATCCTCTTCTATCTCCTCAATGGAATTTGCAACATCAAAAATGTCCTTTCCTATATTGTCAAGGTTAACGGAAAGGTCTGAAACGTTTTCAGCATCAACACTTACCATATTCATGGCAGCTGCCGCTTCTTCCAGTGAAGCGTTGAGCTGTTCATTAAATGCCGATATGTTTTCAAGTTCGCTTGCGACATGTTGAATTGACCGTGTGTTGTCCAGCATAATACCTGATACCGATTCCACCATTGAGTTGACATTATTTATGGATACAACAGTTTTTGAAACACTTTCGGAACTTTTATGGGAAGCTTCATCAATCTTAATCAGCAGCTTGTCCATCGATTTAAGCAAAGATTTGGTGTTGTCCGACAATTTTCTTATCTCCTGTGCAACCACTGCAAAACCTTTTCCGGCTTCACCCGCCCTGGCAGCTTCTATGGAAGCATTAAGCGCAAGCAAATTTGTCTGTTCGGAAATATCATATATTCCCGCAACTGTTTCCTTCATCATTTTCAGTACATCCAACAGGTTGTCCATGTCGCTTTTCATGCCCGATGCGTGTTCCAGGACCAGCTTGTTTTCAGCTTTAATATCGTCTATCACCTGTTTGGTTTTTGCAGTATTTTCACTTAGAGCGTTTGCCTGCTGCAATATTCTGTCAAGAGAAGATGTCATCTCCGAGCTGGAATCGGTTATTTGGGTAATTGATGCCGTTGTCTCTTCAAATGCGGAATAGACCGATTGAATTCCTGTGCTGAGTTTTGAGGTCAGCTGTTTTATTTTATTGCTGTAAAACTTTAGTTTCAAATCAAAACTGCTCAGCTTTGTTGCAATTGAGAAAATCCGCCTGACTACAGTATTGGCTTTCTCTCTGCCGTTTTTCAGCCTCGATGCCAATCCAGACATGGTACGGGAAAAACTATCCCTCTTATTTGCCAGTTCCCTTTCAACTTCTGAGAACTTACCAAGTTCTATCTCGGAAAGAAACTTCACTGCCCTTTTCCTGCTGCTGCAGAACATTATGCATCCCTCCATAACCGGTTAGTGGTATTCAAACAAATAATGGCCAATCTTATGTTTACTTGAAATTTACCCGTTATTATACCAGTATTAACAGGAATTCAATTGAATTAAATGCAGTTATCGCTTTCTTATTGCATTAAGCGCCAACACCGCAGGAATTGTTACGGCTACAGCTATTATTGTCTCAGGGATGCCCTGTACAGCAGCTATCCCAAATATCAACCCGGCAACGCTCCTGACAGGAACACCTTTTATTTCTGCATACCTGGCTGCATAAAATACATAAATCATGGACAAGACTCCCACGGTATTTGTAATTGTCCCTGCAGCAGCACCTATCCCGATTCTCAGTACATTGTTTTTAAGTCTGATTAACTTGTATGCATAATAGGACACAATTCCTATCAGTATCCTCGGCAATACGGATACCAGCGGATTATAAAATGCAAAAGAAAGGACACCGGGATTAACCATATTCTGAAATATACTGAACAGCCCGAATATCAATCCTATAAGTGCGCCAACCACCGGTCCCTCAACAATTGCACCTATTATTACCGGGATATGCAATATTGTTGCCTTTATGGTAGGAAGGGGTATAAATCCATAACCGGTAAGCCCCAATATTACTGAAACAGATGAAAGCATACCGGCAATGGCAATTTGCCTGAGTCCAAGTTTATTTGATGTTTTAACCTTGTTTTCCGATTTAAGATTGCCTGCTGGTTTAATTCTAATTTTCATATTCCAACCGCCATTCCTTGCAAAAATTATACTGCAAAATTTTCAGCTGGTATCATGGCATAATCATAGCATGATTAAGCCATATTTTCTATAGATTATAAATTTAACCAAATAAACTTTATTAATTAATAATAGCTTGCTCTAAAATATATTAATTAATAATAACACGATCAATTAACTGTTTAAAAATCAATATAGTGACTAAGATAAAACAAAAAAATAATAACACAGTATAAATTATTATATTATATAGAAACTATATTAAACAATATAAAAACTGTATTAAAGCAATACAATGCCATATAAAACAATATAAAACTACATTAAGGCAATATAAAACCATATAAAACGGTATAAAACCATATTAAAAAAATTTTAGAACCATATTAAAACTATATTCAAATCCATAATCAAAAGCCATATATAATTTAAAATATATTTAAAAAATTAAGAGCTATACATTAATCAAGTAAAATTAAAGTTATATATTAGTGTTGTGCATTGAAAAGTAAATAATTGTATTACTAAATTAATGGTAAAACAAAAGCATAAGTCGACCAAATGTGGTAAGTTTGAATTAGTGAGAAACAAAAACATTTCC
>JAMOAC010000256.1 GCA_023621975.1 Bacillota bacterium
GCAAAAAGAAGCCAAAGCAAGAATGAAGAAACGTGTCTTGCATATAATTATAAATTATATTTGGACGCTGTTCAAGAAAATACTGGTTGATATTGATTGTCGGGCGGGAGGCGAAATAATAAAAACCATACCAGGGTAAATTAAAAAATCCAAACCCTTTTCTGCTTTCAAAAGGTTTGGATTTTGCCTGGTGGAGGGGGACGGATTCGAACCATCGAAGGCTGTGCCAACAGATTTACAGTCTGCCCCCTTTGACCTCTCGGGAACCCCTCCATAAATTTTTTTTATTTTTTATTTATGGTGCCCAGAGCCGGAATCGAACCAGCGACACGAGGATTTTCAGTCCTCTGCTCTACCAACTGAGCTATCTGGGCAAGTATCAGAAACCGAATCTTATTTTCGGTTTCTGTCTTATTGGTGGGCCTTCAGGGACTCGAACCCCGGACCAACCGGTTATGAGCCGGTTGCTCTAACCAACTGAGCTAAAGGCCCTCAAAAGTGACATGGTCTAGTATAAAACAATAATTGTTTTAAGTCAAGAGAAAATCGAAAAATTTTAACAGGCTGTACATGTGTTCTATAAATAAAATAGCGTTTACCAGATGAAATATTAATTTAAGTGCTAATATTAAGCCCGTTTATTTGGTATAATTTAAATAATATGAATCTTTAGCAGGATTAAATGTAGAAAAGATATACAAATAATCATTCATGAGGTGAAAATATGAAAAACATGAAGACACCGGACATTTTGAAGGAACTGGCGAGCATTCCTGCAGTGTCCGGACATGAAGAACACCTGTCCAGGCGCCTGAAGGAAATGTTTATGGAATATTGTGATGAAGTATGGACGGACAGGTTTTATAACGTATTCGGAAAAATGACTGCTTCTTCGGATAAGGACAGTTACGTAGAGGATAAAAGAATGAAAGTTCTTGTAATGGCCCATATGGATGAAATCGGGCTAATGGTGAAAAGTATCGATGAAAAAGGTTTTATCAGGGTAACTTCCGTAGGAGGAATTGATCCTAAAATTCTTCCCGCGCATGAAGTAATCATTCACGGAAAAAGAGACATCCCCGGAATAATAGGTGCCAAGCCTCCGCATCTGTTAAAGCCTGAAGATGCAGACAAAACAATAGGCATTAAGGACCTCGCCGTAGATACCGGTATGAGCGCAGAAGAAGTTAAAAAAGAAATTTCGATAGGTGATTTGATAACATTGGACTGTGAAAGCACGGAACTGAAAAACGGAAAGTTCAGCTCAAAGACAATGGACAACAGGGGCGGAGTGGCTGCATTGATTGAAATCATGAAGGAATTGTCGGGCATAAGGCATGGCGCAGACGTATATTTTGTCGCAAGCACGCAGGAAGAAACACACCTGACAGGCGCTGTCATTTCATCATATGCAATTGAACCTGATGTAGCCATAGTTATTGATGCCTGCCACGGAAACATGCCTGACGCGCCAAAGGAAGAAACCTATACCCTTGGAAAAGGGCCTGCAGTAGGCATTGGGCCGATACTTGACAGAAAGATGAGCCAGACTGTAATAAGCGTTGCAAAGGATGAAAATATACCTTATCAGGTTGACGTTGAGCCCTCCACTACCGGTACGGAAGCCTGGGCCACACAGGTGTCCCGCGCCGGAATACCTACGGTATTGCTGTCCATACCTGTCAGATACATGCACACAGCAGTCGAAACGGTTCAAATCGATGATATAAAAAATACGGGAAAACTGACGGCAAGATTTATAGCAAGGCTTGGCAGGCAAAAGGAGGTGGTTTGAATGTTGCTTAGGGATTTGACTCAAATAGACGGGGTATCCGGTAATGAAGAAAAAGTGAGGGAGTATATCAGGAAGGAATTGGAAGGTATAGCAGATGAAATAAAAGTAGACAGAGTGGGAAACCTCATTGCATATAAAAGGGGAACTTCTCCAAAATTCAAACTGCTGTTATGTGCACACATGGATGAGGTGGGTTTTATTGTTACTGGTTACAGTGATGATGGCATGATTAAATTCAGGCCTGTAGGAGGCATAGACGAAAGGATTCTTCCCGGCAAGAGGGTTCTGGTCGGCGAAAAAGGGCTGAAAGGAGTAATAGGCTGCAAGCCTATCCATCTCCAGGAAAAAAATGAACGGGAAAAAACAATAAAACTTAAAAGCATGTACATTGACATAGGATGTGATAAACGAGATGAAGCTGAAAAGCTTGTAAGCCTTGGAGAATACATTGCCTTTGACAGTAAATACAGGGAATTGGGTGCTGGCTGCATAAAGGCAAAAGCACTGGACGACAGGGTGGGTTGTGCAATAATAATGGAACTGTTGAGAAATCGCTATGAATTTGACCTTTACACAGCTTTTACAGTGCAGGAGGAAGTGGGGTTAAGAGGTTCAGAAGTTGCCGCATATCAGATAAACCCTGATATAGCCATTGTAGTTGAAGGTACAACCTGTTCCGACGTTCCCGATGCAAAGGAGTATGAATACTCTACCGAGCTTGGAAAAGGCCCTGTATTGACGATTATGGACAGAACGGCATATGCCGATAAGGATCTGGTGAATTTCATATACGATACAGCCAGAAAATACAAGATTGATGTACAGTTTAAAAAAACCACAACAGGTGGAAACGATGCAGGAAAAATCCAGAGAAGCCGTTGCGGTGTAAAAGTGGCTTCGGTTTCAGTTCCCTGCAGGTATATACACTCACCTTCGTCGGTCATGAGCCGGAAGGATTATGAGGACTGCAAAAGGTTATTGGAAGCTGTATTAACGGAACTCGAAAAGAATAATGATTTCACGTTAAAAATTTTAAACGGAGGTAACTACAATGTTTGAAACAATTAAAAAGCTTGCGGGCACTTTTGGAGTATCAGGCAATGAAGAAGAAATCAGGGAAGTTATAATAAATGAAATAAAAGGAAAAGTTGACGAAATAAAAGTCGATTCCCTTGGAAACCTGATCGCCGTTAAAAAAGGCAATGGTAAAAAGATAATGGTAGCAGCCCACATGGACGAAATAGGCGTAATGGCTACGTATATTGACGATAAAGGGTTTATCCGGTTTTCAAATATAGGCTGGGTTGGGCAGTATTTTGCACTGGGACAGAGGGTTAAGTTCAAAAACGGTACAGTCGGCGCAATCTTTTACGAACAAAAGCTCAAGGAAATGAAAGATCTTAAGCTTTCAAACAT
>JAMOAC010000385.1 GCA_023621975.1 Bacillota bacterium
ATCCGCCCTTGTCAATTTATACAGCCCTATCCTTATATTGAGCTTTCGCCCTAGATTCCAGCGGTTAATATAGGATAGGAGGGTCAAAGAAATGGAGTAATAAATCTCCAGAGCCAGGTCATTGTCAAAGCCGGTAACTTCGTTCAAGCATTCCAACAGGTTCGATAATAGCTTAAAATATTCCTCCCTATTTCCCCTCTCCAAATAGCTTTCTAACTTGCCTATTCTTTTTAAATAGGAATAAGCTTTTTGAATCATCCGGCTATTTGTTTCGGATATGCTGCTCCCATGATAGAAGAATGAATCGTCTGTAATAATCATCTCGGTTCCCAATCCAATACGGCAGTTCAAAATAAATTTTAGCCTATCAAAACGCTCGCTAATTCTTTCCCACTCAACAGGGCCGCTATCCATTACAAATGAAAGTGAAATATTAAGCAGCCTTTTTGACATACTCTGAATCGATTCCAAGGTTTCCTTTACAAAAAGAAGTGTCTTGTCCCAGGATTCTTTATCCTGCCCCTTTTCTTCGCTAAAAAAATCTTTAGGTTGTATAAACCACAGGAGAATGGCATTATCCAACATGATATGGGCACAGCTAACGGACGGCAGTAAATATTTTTCGGACAAAGCTTTTATTCCGTATAGAACTTGGGATTTCTCAACGGCCGATATGCCTTCCCTGGCATTGTCTATTCTCCCCAGCAACAGCAGCACAGGCTTTTCTCCATTCAGAGGAATGCCTATTTCTTCAAACTGCCGTACCCGCATTTCTTTTGAAGAGCTTTCGCCAAGCAGCAGATCCGTCAAATATTCTTTTTGCAAAAGAGGCCGCGCAATGCGCATTTGATTTTCAGCTTCCTGAATCAGCTTTTCAACCTGAAGGCTGTTTTCAATATCCTTAACTGCATTCTTAACCGCATCTATAATAGCTTCATCATCTTCGGTTTTTAGCAAATACCTTACACCTTCATACTGGATGGCAGTATATACATAGTTAAACTCATTGTATCCTGTCAAAAATATTACGCGGCAATTAGGCCAATTTTGCCGAATTCTCTTTAGCAATTCCAATCCATCCATGCCCGGCATTCGTATATCGGTTAATACTACATCGATCTTAATCTTGTTGAGCAAAGCAATAGCCTCATCCCCCGAATAAGCCCTGTAAACATCTAATTCAATTTCATCTACTTCCTGGAAAAGTTCAAAAAGCCAGTCAACAATCATTTCCTCATCATCTACGATAAGCAGTTTATACATTGTATATTATCCCCTCCCCTAGCAAATACATTTCCACCTTTAATCCCCCTAGTTCGCTTCGGGAAAGATTCAATCCGCTTCTGTCACCGAACTTCAATTTAATCCGCTGGTTTATATTCAAAATTCCGGTATATTCAATCTCATTCCCATGGCTGGCTAAAATTTCCTTAAGCTTGTCCAATTGCTGTTCGGACAGCTCTTCTCCGTTGTCCTCAATCACAATCTTGAGCCCTTCCTCAATCGGGTGAAAGGTAACCCGTATAAGCCCTCCGCTCGTCTTATTGTCAAGACCATGTTCAAATGCATTTTCGATAATCGGCTGTATGATCAGGCGAGGTACAATCAAATTTGAGTACTCCTTAGGCAGTTCCTGAAATTCCACCCTTAATCTCCTGGAAAATCTCATCTCTTGAATGCGCGCATAGATGCGGGCATGCTCCACTTCCTTATCTACAGGCACCTCATCCGCCGCGCTCCGGGTAATAAACTGAAAATAGTTCCCTAACTGCCTGGCAAACTCCATGGAATTTTCATAATCCCTTCCTTTAATCATCCTGGATAAAATAAAAAAGCTGTTATAAAGAAAATGAGGATTGATCTGCGATTGAAGTTGTTTGAATTCCGCTTTCTGATTCAAAATCTTTTGCTTATAAACCTGATTAATCAAAGTATTCAGGCGTTCCACCATATCATTAAAGCGCTGATATATATATCGGAATTCATCATTGTAATCATGCCGTATAAAAATATTTAAGTTTCCCTTTTCCAGCATCCTGAAAGATTCCACGAGCACCTGTAAGGGCTCATGAATAAATTTATATGTAGACAGGGCATATAGAGCAATGAATATAACCGCCAACAAAGAAAAAATCAGAAACCATATACTATACTGTCTCACCCGAGAGAACACTTCATCCTCCGGGATGTATTTGCACAAGGTCATATTCAAATAATCCGACTTGGTGTAAATAGATAGGTATCGGTTTCCATTATACTCTATAGAACTGCCCCCGATTCCATTGCCGTCCTCCTGATTTTTAAGCCAGCTCAACATCCTATCCGTAATTCCCGGTTCAGGTTCGTTTTTTGCCACAATATAATCATATGGAAGGTAGATCAAAAAAGCCCCGCTGCCCCTGTGGCTGTTGAATTGCTGCAGCGCCTTGTTTAGTGAATCCTTAGATAATTCAATTATTATCGCATACAAGGGAAGCTTATTGCCAGAGAAGTTGTTCACAGGATGAATGACGCTCAGCAATAATTTGCCTTCCCAGTAAACTATTTGAAAATCTGATTCGGGTCTGGCCTTCCATAGCATGTTAAACTCTTCTTCTTGCAAATTATCAGGCGAATGAAGGGGAGAAATGCTCATATCAATAGAAGGTATGTGTACTCTAATGTCGAATATATAGGAGCTGCTGCTCTTAATAGCGTTGAGCCTCTGCTGCAGGCGTAAAATAGCACGACTTTTTTCATAATTGCCCATAGTATCCGAAATAACCGCCAGATTATTCAAATCCTCATCATTAAGCAATTCATACTGCAGGGCCCGCATCCGCTGGATGTCCATCTCAAGATTGTCCATATAAAAGTCAACCTGAGATACCATGGTATTGGTTATCTCTTTTCGCACCGTTTGCATTCCCCAGGTATATATATTAAAACCTAAAAGATATAAGGGAATCATAATGAACAAAAAAGTCCAGAATAATCGGCTGAATATGGAGTTCTTCAAGATTTTAACAGGATTTGTCATTGAGAATACCCCTCATAAATCCTTGTTATAAACTCAAATAATTGTCCATTAGTTACATTCCGATTATCGGCTATCTTTATTTTACTATTAATCTATAGTACTAATCAATATATGTTCTTCGGACATAACCCAGCTATAAAGCAGCATAAAATGTTTCAAACTTTGTATCAAGAAAATACCGTTTATTGA
>JAMOAC010000076.1 GCA_023621975.1 Bacillota bacterium
ATTACTATCGGTGCAGTAATAGTTGGCTGAATATTGGGAATAACTTCGGCCAACGCTTTTGGGCCTCCCGTTGAAGCTCCGATACAAACAATAGAAAAGCTGTTATCAGCTAGCCCTGAAAAGGTGTAGGTTTGTTCTTTCTGCTTATCTTTCTTTTGTTTATTTAGTAACACTGAACCTTTTGCTATGGTATATATTTTTTCTATGAGTATATGCTGTTGAAGTTGATCTTTTTGTATATAATCAATGGCACCCATCTCAAGGGCTTTTATTGTTTGATTTATGCCTTCCTGGGTTAAGGAGCTGATCAAAAGTATTGGTGTAGGACGTTTTTTCATAATCATTTCAACTGCTTCAATCCCTGACATTTGGGGCATAAGGATGTCCATAGTCACTACATCAGGCTGAAGAGTCTGAACTTTTTCAACAGCTTCAAGTCCATTGCGGGCAACACCTATAACCCGCATATATGGATCCGATTCAATCATTGAACGGATTTTTACACGCATAAATGCTGAATCATCTACAATTAGTATTTTTATCAAGGATATCAGCTCCAGATAAGTATATTTCAGAAGTTCATTCTTACTGATTTAATGATATATTAAAAACAGGACCAGATCAAATGGGTAAAAAGACGATTTTTTATTTGACCGGTTTATATCTTGAGGTTATAATGATAAAAGATAATTTTATATAATATATCATGAGAGTTATTACCCGTTTAATTGACCGTGTAGCTGGGCATTAAATGTTTGGGGGGATATGTTTTATGGCCAATATTACTATTGATTTGGGAGTAGCCCTTGAGGAGGGGGCCCTGAAGCGATTAAGGGAGAGTCTGCAGAAAATGTCTCCAAGAGACGAAATCACTATTCGCCTTGAATCGTCGTATTCCTATGAGGAAAAAATACTCATAAAAGAGCTGGAAAGGATGGGGTATGATTACCAGTCATACGGCGGTGGAGGAAATGACTTTTATGTCATTGTAAGGAAAAGACTGCATTAAGGCGAATATTTATAGATTTCAGATTGTCTGACTGTTATAATGTTAAAGGCGTGGTAAAAACCACGTCTTTTTAATTTTTGCAATGTGTTGGCAGTTTATTAATTGGAATTGATGTATTTTACAGCCGGGTCTAAAGCGGATGTAGTTTGAATATAATGAGCTTAATAGGAGGTGTTAGAATGACAGCAAGAAAAATTGGCAAAGAGGTGTTAACACTGCTATATATCATATTTTTTTTCCTCTTGTATACAACAATGGAGGATTATGATTCAGGGAATCAACCGGAAATTACTGCTGCTATCAGCAATATTGCGACTAATGATATATCTGATGAAGAAGAATATAATATCTTTATAGATCTTACCGAATCAACCCTGTATCTCTTTAAAGGCCGACAATTGGTTAAGAAATATCCTGTCGCCCAGGGGAAACCTGCAACACCATCACCAATAGGTGTTTGGGAGATAGTGACGAAAGCCCGCAATTGGGGTTCAGGGTTTGGGAGCAGATGGATGGGATTGAACGTACCCTGGGGGAAATATGGTATACATGGTACTAACAGGCCGGGTTCAATAGGGTATAGGGCATCAGCCGGATGCATTCGCATGAGAAATAATGATGTGGAAGAACTTTATTCCATGGTTCCCTACCGAACCAAGGTCGTTGTATATGGCGGACCTTTTGGTAACTTGGGAAGTCAGCTTATAAAGCTTTCACCAGGAGACCGGAACTCTCATGTGCTTGAAGTTCAGAAAAGGCTGAAAAAGAAGGGATACTATCAGGGAAGTCTGGACGGTATCTACGGAGAGGGCATGAAAAGTGCTCTTATAAAATTTAAAAGGGATCATAATCTTCCTGTGAATCATTATGTGGATTGGGCTACATACAAAGCGCTGGATATAATTGCCTTTGAATAGGTACAGGCATTGGATTTTGTCATTTTCCTTTGTCTGGATTACATTACAGGCATGTGTTATAATAATTGAGGACTGAATTTTCAATAACTAAATTTGAATTTTTATGCAGTTTGGGTATAAAATTTGAAAAATCTTTATGGTATAATGGTTTGTACAAAAGGATAAGCAGCATATGGGAGGATAAAAGTAATGAAGACAGGGATACTTATCACAAGCACTCTTGATCCATGGTGGAACTTGGCAGTGGAGGAGAGTCTTCTGGAACAAGTACAGCAAAATGAGTGTATACTATATTTATGGCAGAATCAGAACACGGTTGTCATAGGTAAAAACCAGAATCCATGGAAGGAATGCCGGGTTGATTTGCTGGAAAGGGAAGGAGGAAAGCTGGCCAGGCGTATTTCTGGCGGAGGAGCTGTGTTCCACGATTTGGGTAACTTAAATTTTTCTTTTTTGGTTGACAGAGAAAAGTATGATGTACAAAACCAGCTTGAGGTTATATTGACAGCAGTTAGAAAATTGGGAATAGATGCCCAATTTACCGGCCGCAATGATCTTACAATAGCAGGTAAGAAATTTTCAGGCAATGCCTTTTGTTATAGAAAACAAGCCGCTCTTCATCATGGGACTATCCTTGTTTCCCTTGACAGAGACAAGATGACCAGGTATTTGCAGGTATCCCAGGAGAAGATTCAGGCCAAAGGCATTGAATCAATTCGTTCAAGAGTGGTTAATTTGGTGGAGCTTAATCCTGATATAACCGTTGAAAGTGTCAGAGAGGCCATAGTGGATAGCTTTAAACAGCTTTACGGCGATAATGTCCGGTTGTTGTCCATGGATGATGTTAACAGGCAGAGGGTCGAAAAACTGTATAACAGGAATGCTTCCTGGGAATGGCGTTACGGTGAAACTCCTCAGTTTAACATTAATATTGATACACGTTTTAGTTGGGGTGGTATAGAGATAGGCTTTGTAATCAATGACGGTATTGTTAAAAAGGCAATGGTATATTCTGATGCTATGGATGAGGCCTTTATTGACATGCTGCCCCGGGCTTTGGAAGGATGTGCCTTTAATTCTAAAGCCATTGCACAAGCTTTGGAAAGTTTAAACATAAGTGAAGCTCCAAGAAGACAAATGTTGGATGATATTATACGGTGGCTGATGGATAAAGGCTTTTAAAGGAGGATGATATACAATGGCTTTAATGGGAAACATATATGGCTTTTTGGGGTACTTGTTTCACATTAGAGGTAATATAAAAAAGGCAAAGAGTT
>JAMOAC010000493.1 GCA_023621975.1 Bacillota bacterium
GTATTGATTGGGGGTGTGTTGAATGGATGTACTAAGTTTTGTTTCAAATATAGGAGTAATACAGGCAATACTGCTCATTGTCGGTCTTACACTTATTTTCGCGGAAATATTTACACCCGGCTTCGGTATTGCAGGAATAACCGGAATCGTGCTTGTAATAATCGGAATCATAATAACCGCAAAAACAATATTTGAAGCTCTCGTAATGATTCTGATACTTTTTGTAATAGTTGGCATAGTCTTTTTCTTTGTATTTCGCTCAGCTACAAGGGGGAAACTGTCAAAATCACTTGTGCTTACTGACACTATGAATAAAGAATCCGGATATGGCAGTACGGACGACTTGAAATCCATGATAGGCAAGGAAGGGATTGCCCTTTCAGTGCTGCGGCCATCGGGAATCGGGGATTTTGACGGGATAAAGCTTGATGTTGTAACAGAAGGGGAATATGTCCCAAGCGGTTCCAGGATTAAAATTATCGAGATATCAGGACCCAGGATAGTTGTAAGAGAGGTTAAATAGATATTTAAGAAAATAATTGCAAAATCTATTGGATAAAGGTTAATGTATTCTCATTGGTTTTTTATAATTATCAACTTATAAGGAGGAATTAACATGGTAGCAGCAAATGTAATGGCAGTTTTTTTAGCCATCACCGCTATAATTATTTTTCTGGCTCTCTTCTTCAGTTTTGTTCCTGTAGGGTTATGGATTTCAGCTTATGCAGCAGGTGTAAAAATAGGAATATTTACGCTGATAGGAATGCGGCTTCGCAGGGTTATTCCCTCAAAAATAGTAAATCCAATGATAAAAGCCGTAAAAGCCGGATTAGACGTATCAATAAATAAGCTTGAAGCACATTATCTTGCAGGGGGAAATGTAGACAGGGTGATAAACGCCCTCATTGCCGCACAGAGAGCAAACATACCCTTGGAATTTGAAAGAGCGGCTGCTATAGACCTGGCAGGCCGCGACGTGCTTGAAGCAGTACAGATGAGTGTAAACCCGAGAGTTATTGAAACCCCTGTGGTTGCTGCAATAGCAAAAGACGGTATAGAGCTCAAAGCAAAAGCAAGGGTTACCGTACGTGCAAATATTGACCGTTTGGTCGGAGGTGCGGGCGAACAGACGATAATAGCCCGTGTCGGTGAAGGCGTTGTAACAACTGTAGGTTCTGCAAACAACCACAAGGAGGTTCTCGAAAATCCTGACTCCATTTCGAAGACCGTACTGGAAAAAGGGCTTGACGCAGGCACTGCTTTCGAAATTTTGTCGATAGATATTGCAGATATAGACGTGGGGCGAAATATAGGTGCTCAGCTTCAAATTGACCAGGCAGAGGCAGACAAACGTATAGCTCAGGCAAAAGCAGAAGAAAGAAGAGCCATGGCAGTGGCAAGAGAACAGGAAATGAAAGCTGCGGTACAGGAAATGCGGGCAAAAGTCGTAGAAGCAGAAGCTGAAGTGCCAAAGGCAATAGCAGCAGCGCTAAGGGAAGGAAAACTTGGAGTACTGGATTATTACAACCTTCAGAACATAATTGCAGACACCCAGATGAGAAATTCCATATCTTCCATAAGCAACACCGAGCATACAAATACTGACAAGAAATAAGGAGCTGGGATAGATGCCTTATTACAGTAGTTATACACAATTAAAACGTGGCATGTCATACCGTATGAAGAAGTTTTCGGAGTCGGAATCAACGGCTGAAACTGTATCTTTCGATAATATGCCTGACCAGGCTCCATCATCACATTCTTCGACTTCTTCCGGTTCTGCTGCTCATGTAAAAGAAGTGACAAGCATTCCACCAAACACTAATAATTACGGCAAAACAAAAAGCATTTTTAATTTTAACAGGGATAATATTTTATACGGTATAATATTTTCAGAAATTCTCGGTGAACCGCGGTCAAAGAAATATATGAGAAAAAAGTGATGTGGGAAAAAAGAAATGCGAAAAACAAAATTTGAGAAATAAATTGGAAATAACTTGAGAAATTTAATAGTTAAGGAAATAATTTAAGAGCAGGCAAAACTGCCTGCTCTTTTATATGCCTTGAAATTTTAACCTAATTAATAGTTTTCTACGAACAATTCAAAATGTGCCCTGGGATGCAGGCATGAAGGACATATTTCGGGTGCTTCCGTGCCTTCATGTATATATCCGCAATTTCTGCATTTCCAGAGAACCTTTTCGCCCCTCTTGAATACGATACCTTGTTCTATATTTGAAGCCAGCTTGTTAAACCTGATCTCATGTCTTTGTTCAACCTTGGCAATCATTCTGAATGCATTTGCTATCTCCGGGAAACCTTCCTGTTCGGCAACATCTCCGAATTCAGAATAAAGTTTTGACCATTCTTCATTTTCTCCTTGTGCAGCCGCTTTCAGATTGTCAAGGGTGTTTCCCTGTGCAACCGGGTATGTAGCTGTGATGCCGACCGTTGTGGGAACTTCACCTTGCAGGCCCTCCACCATTAACCTGTAAAACCTTTTTGCATGCTCTTTCTCGTTTTCAGCAGTTTCATTGAATATTGCCTCAATCTGTCTGTAGCCTTCTTTATTTGCAATTGAAGCATAAAACACGTACCTGCTGCGAGCCTGGGATTCTCCTGCGAATGCCTTCATAAGATTTTCCAATGTTTTAGTTCCCTTTAAACTTTTCACAATATTACCTCCCTGTATCTTAGTAATTTTTTTATATGGATTTGCAAAATTACCTGCCAAAGTAATAAATTTATTTGAAACACTGCTACATTGAAACAGTTTGAACTGCTTTTTTAATAATACCACATTTTTACTTCTTTATTAAGTATACCACTAATTTTTAAAGTTAAACATCAGGATTTATTTTTTCATTTCGGGAATATTATAAAATGTCCCATTCCGGTTGTAATGAGCACTTGATTAGGTTGACTATTACACTTCCAAAAAATATAATAAAGTTATTAAGACATGAATATATTTTACCTTGGCTGATAATATTTTTACAAGGGATAAGGAGCAAATAATGAGCAGAAGAAAAATCATCATATCAATTATAATATTGACACTTTTATTATCCGTTTTGTTGTCGTGGAGCGTTTATGCCGCTTCTGATATAGGCAATCCCGGCTCATTGTCTGCACAGGCTGTTCAGAATAGCAACAACCCCTTCGGAGTTGGAAATTTGCCTGAAGC
>JAMOAC010000061.1 GCA_023621975.1 Bacillota bacterium
TCATGGATTTTTTAGCAACGGCAATACATTCGGATACAAGTTTTCTACCGGGATGGCCTGAAGATTCGTTATACAGCACTGCCTGAGCCACAGTAAGGGGAACTTCCATAGAACAGAGGTGGAAAGGCCTGAAAAGTGTATAATACGGGCCATTCCCCATATCACGCTGAATAAAGGACGAACGAAGCCTTTTGCTTTCGGTTGTAATTGTCAAGAAAACACCGGGGTGCACACCAATGGCATAATCCACCACACCGACTTTCTCAAGGACGCCGCCATCCTTTTTAGGGCAAAATACCTTGTTAAGCGTATCCACCGTTGATTTGGGGCCATGCATTCCCTGAATATCGGGGACAAGCCCGGTAGCGTTTGACACAGATGCCATTTCAATTGCGGTCTTTGATCCGTCGACAAATTCACACAGCATATAAGGGCTCATGTTTCTTGCTTTTGCTTTTTCCATGAGAGTATCCGGAGTAGCCGTAATATCAAGAGGATTGTTCTTCCCCTTGCCGGCAGCCACTACAGTGAATCCCAAAGCATTTGCAAATCGGTACAGTTCAATGATGGCGGCAGGCTCATCACCTGCTGCAAGGGTATACACAATACCCGCATTGTCAGCCAACTGCCTTAAAATAGGCCCGACTGTTACGTCACATTCCACATTCATCATTACAATGTGTTTCTTGCAGTTTATACATTCAAGGGTAATTGTGGCACCCATGACCGGAGATCCGGTGCAGTCAATGACAGCATCAGCCTGTTCAATATGCACCGCTATTTTCCAGTCATCTGTTACAACCAGTTTTCCTTTCCTCACCGCATCTTCAGCCTCTGCCAGGTTGTCAGTGCAAATGTATTCCCTTTTACATTCAGCTGTTTCCAAAGCTTTTAAAGCAATTTCAGTACTCAAATCAACTATAACCGCCAGTTTCATGCCCTTCATCTGGTCAATCTGGGCAATAATATCGGTTCCCATCTGCCCGCAACCGATTAGGCTTACCATTACAGGTTTACCCATCTTTTCTCTCTCAAGCAGTTTGGTATCTATTTCATGCATTTACAATTCGCCTCCATTATTCCCAAGGTTTAACTGCCACTCTCAGAGCCTTGCCCTGTTCGGCGTATGCCATTCCTTCCGGGATTTCATCAAGTTTCACGGTCCTGGTGACATATTTCCTTGCGGAAATTCTGCCCTCGCTGATTAATTTGACCGCCTTTGCCAAACCCGTTGCAGGATAGGAAAATGACCCCACTACAGTAATCTCGTTGTAGTGGATAAGGTTACTGTTCAGAGTTGTCATAGGTTTATTTTTGTTAACACCGCCAAACAAGACAACTTTGCCTCTTTTTCTTACCATTTCAACTGCCTGCTCCTGTATTTCGGTTACCGGTGCTGCACAAATGACTATATCGGCACCCAGCCCTTCCGTTATTTTTAAAACTTCCGAAACGGGATCCTGTGTAGCCGAATTGATTATATAATCAGGATTAAATTGCCCTACCGAATGAAGCCTTGTCAACCCGACCATGATGATTTTTGATGCCCCTCTTGCCCTTGCCACTTCGATGTGCAGGCATCCAATCGGGCCGTCGCCTATGATTACCACTGTATCCCCCAGGCTCACGTTGTTGTTTTCCTGGCAGGCAATAACCGATGCGGCAGGCTCTGCCATTGCTGCTTCATCAAAGCTCAAATGATCAGGGATGTGTTCAACAAATCCGCGGGACATAACTACCGGAGGCAGATAAATGTACTGTGCAAATCCTCCCGGCCAGTTTGTACCGAGCATTTTATGGTTTACACAGAGATTCACAAGGCCCCTTTTGCAGTAATAGCATTCCCCGCAGCTGACATCAGGAGCAATTGCCACCCTGTCCCCGACTTTAAATCGTGTTACATTGCTGCCGACTTCTGCAACAACACCTGCAATTTCATGCCCCATAATCTGTTTTTCAACACCGTATCGGAGGCCTGTATGAAAGTTCCTAATATCACCGCCGCATATGCAACATGTCTCCACCTTGACCAGCATACCGTCCGGTTCACACTCAGGCACGGGCACTTCCCTCACCACGATCTTTTCTATTCCTTCAAATACTGCTTCTTTCATAGTTCTCATTTTCTCATCCTCTGCCTCCTTATTTTGCACCTGACAGCAACCTTTCACCAACAGCTCCGCCCGGGTGAATAACTGCAAATTGCTCACGGGTGTAATTGGTATAGTGCATCAGGGCAATACATATAGCATCAAATACTGCAATTACCGCCATAGTGCTTGCAGTAGCCAGCATATTAAAAGGACAGGGTTCCCTGTCGACCTTGATTTTCAGCAAAATATCCGCTTCTTTTGCAAGAACCGAATCGGGGTTTTCAGTTACAGCTACAAGCGCTGCCTTTTTTGTCTTGCAGGCGGGAATCATGCTCAGGATTTCTTTTGTGTTGCCGCCTTTTGAAATTAATATGAAAATATCGTCTTTTTGCAGCAAACCCAAGGCACCGTGAACCGCATCAGCAGGATTCAGATATACGGCAGGCCTTTCAATGCAGCACAGCGAATGGGCAATTTTTTTCGCAGCTGCAGCTGAAGTGCCGCATCCGGCTAAAACGACCTTTCCCTTGCAATCAGCTATCAGCTTGATTAGTTCTATGACCGTTTCCTGTGAAATAGAATCTATAAGACCGGCGATACTTTTTGATTCAACAGTTAATGTATTGGTTATGCTGTTCCACAGCTCGCGCTTATCCACTTTGACCCCTTCTTTGTTTTCGAAATTTATTATTAATTTTTAAAAATACATAATGTTCCGTTTTCGATAAAATACCGGTATATTATCGATTTTTCAATTTCATTATAGTTCAGGCAGTATAAAAAAGCAATATTTATTTTCATTTTTTACTTTTATTTTCGAAAATTGAAAAGAGCGAAAATTATACTGGTGAAAGCAGGAGTAAAAACATGCTTCCTCCTTTTATTCAAATAAGCACAAAAAAGTGATAAAATTTTATTGTTGTGTAAGCCCTACAGGTAAGGCAAGATTTCAGTCCACATGTCAAAATATATTATTTTTGGTTATTTCGTATATAATACTATCAACCAAAATATAATGAAAGGAATGAAATCCGGCATGGCAAAAAAGAACTTGTCAGTTGAAGATCAACTGAAAAAATACAAAAAAAGATTCA
>JAMOAC010000058.1 GCA_023621975.1 Bacillota bacterium
CCGTTTCCGTTTCCTGGCGTTGTTTGTTTTCATTGTTAAGCTCAATGGAAATGTCCTGCGCTTCCTTTTCGCAATTTGTCGTAAAAAGCCTTACAGCCCTGGCAGCATCACCAAGTCTGCCTGCCGCATTAATCCTTGGTGAAAGGATGAAGCTGACTGCAAAGGAATTTATGGGTCTGCCCTTAAGACCGGAATTATTGATAAGAGTTCTAAGACCCAGATTGGAAGTGTTTTCAATTTCCCTCATGCCATATTTTGCAATAACCCGGTTTTCTCCGGTCAGCGGAACGACGTCAGCAATGGTACCAAGGGCAACCAGATCGAGATAGCCCATATATTCTTTGTCACAGCCCATACTGATGCACAACGCATTTAACAGTTTGAAAGCTACGCCGACACCCGCAAGTTCCTTAAAAGGGTAATTGCAGTCATTTCTGTGCGGGTTTACTACTGCCCAGGCTTCAGGTATCGTATCCCTGCACTCATGGTGATCTGTAACAATCACATCAATCCCCTTGTTTATAGCATACCTCACTTCATCAATTGCAGCAATTCCGCAATCCACGGTAAGTATCAAACCCGTACCGGCTGCACTTATCCTGTCGATTCCTTCTATCGATATTCCGTATCCTTCCTCTATCCTGTCAGGTATATAATAATCAACATGAGCTTGCTTTTTTCTGAGAAAATCATACAGTATTGATGTTGCGGTTATTCCGTCAACATCGTAATCCCCGTAAATAACTATCCTTTCTCCATTTTCCATCGCCTGTAGCAATCTTTCTACGGCCTTATCCATATCTTTCATCAGAAAAGGATTGTGCAAGCTCTCCAGCGTTGGGTTCATAAAATCGCAAATTGCACCAGCATCATCAATGCCCCTGCTCAAGAATACCTTTGCTGCCAGTTTTGAAATTCCCGCCTGCCTGGAGATCCTTTCTGCTTCCTCTTCTGATATTTTACTGCAAATCCAATTCCTTGTATTATGCATTCCATCAACCTTCCAATTCTACCAACCTTGTAGCATTACGTAAAAAAAGCTCGATTGTAATCGAGCTTTTTTATCCCACTCATCTATTGACTATCCGGTTTACCGTTTTGCCATCAGCTCTGCCTTTTACCTTTAGCACAACTTCCAGCTTTATCAAAACAACTTTCCTGCTTGCAACTGCTTTGGTATATTTAATGGCCTCACTTTCATCATCAGGTACGGCCGATATTTCTAATGGCTTTGTTTCGATTATACCATCATCGTCAAGGGTAGCTTTACTATCTTTTCCCTTTTCCTGTCATTCTTATCTGAACTTCCTCTTTCTTGCGGCTTCAGATTTCTTTTTTCTCCTTACGCTAGGCTTAACATAATGCTCTCTTTTTCTAACTTCTGCCAGGACACCTGCTTTTGCGCACTGTCTCTTAAAACGTTTGAGAGCACTGTCAAGAGACTCATTCTCCTTAACCCTAACCTCTGACACGTATTTCCCTCCCTCCGATGGCAACAAATGTGCCGGGAATAAGCTCCGTTTACTGCATCAAGAATTTTGGAAAGTAAACTGAATCAGCATATATTATATTATATATTACTTTCAAAATTAAAGTCAATACAAGCCTTGCTCATTGTTAAATTTTTTATGTATGAGCAAAGCTCCCCTTTAAAGCAAAGTATTATTGGGTAAGCGGAGCAATCCTTGCTAAACAGTATGTGTTCATTTGTATGTGTTCATTTGCGGTTTCAACTGATGCTCCACCTTGCAATCCTGTTTGCAATCTTGCCTGTATTAAATTATTTTGGCGCCCAGTTTCGTTCCACCTATCAGGTGGTAGTGCAGATGGAATACCGTCTGCCCGGCATCCGCTCCGCAATTGTTTATAAGCCTGAAACCTTTTTCGTCAATTCCCAGCTTCTTTGCAATCCTGTTTGCAGCAAGGTGTATATCGGCCATTATTCCGGCATTTTCTTCGGTTAGATCCTTTACACTGCCAATGTGTGCTTTTGGTACAATAAGTACATGAACAGGGGCCACAGGATTTATGTCATTAAAAGCCAGTACTTTTTCATCCTCATATACAACAGTTGAAGGTATCTCCCTGTTAATTATTTTACAAAAGATACAATCACTCATGTAGCTTAATCCTCCTTACAACTGGCTTTCTATAATCTTAACCGCACATTTTAGAGCTTCATCTATCCTGGAAGCATCTTTTCCGCCGGCTTGAGCCATGTCAGGCCGTCCGCCGCCTCCGCCGCCTGTAACTTTTGCAGCTTCCCTTACTATATTACCACTGTGGATGCCTTTTTGTACAACATCTTTTGTCGCCATGGCGACAAAGCTGACCTTGCCTTCATTTGAAGAAGCCAGAACCACTACACCGCTTCCCAGTTTATTTCTTATAAGGTCGCCGGTGTTTCTAAGTGCTTCCATATCCATCTGCTCAAGGTAAGCCGTAACTACTTTGACTCCCTTTATTTCTACGGCATTTGCCAACAGGCTGTCAATATTGCTGCTTATCAGCTTGTTTCTCAATTTTTCTATTTCTTTTTCGGCATTTTTTATTTCCGCATTGAGTTGTTCAGCTTTTCTGACGGCGTCCTGAGGAGCTGCCTTCAAAGCGGATGCAACTTCATTCAGCAGTTTTTCTTTCTCCTTGAAGTATTCTATGGCCGCTTCCCCGGTAAGGGCTTCAATACGCCTTGTACCTGCCGCTACGCCGCTTTCGCTGACAATCTTCACAAGGCCTGCCTGTGAAGTGGATTTAAGGTGAGTACCTCCGCACAGTTCCATGCTGTAGTTGCCTATGCTGACAACCCTTACAATGTTGCCGTATTTTTCATCAAACAGCGCAGTGGCACCAGACTTTTTAGCTTCATTTATATCCATTTCATTAACTGAAACAGGCAAATTTTCAAGTATCCTTTGATTTACTTCATTTTCCAGCCTCTCAATTTCAGCGGGAGTCATAGCCGAAAAATGCGTAAAGTCAAACCTGAGCCTGTCCGGCCCGACAAATGAACCTGCCTGTTCCACATGACTGCCAAGTATGTTTCTTAATGCCTTGTGAATAAGGTGGGTTGTCGTATGGTTCCTTTCAATAGCCCTTCTTCTTTTGGCATCAACTGATGCCTTGACAGCAGTACCTGTTTGAAGGACTCCCTTTTCAACTGTTCCAGAGTGAA
>JAMOAC010000334.1 GCA_023621975.1 Bacillota bacterium
GGTGACCTTAGGGAATGCAATACGTGAATGTGTATTTTTATTATTTAAAGGCAAGGAACAAGCAGAATGAAATAGTGAATATTTGCTGAACCGGTTTTGGCGTCACAGAACGGCGATGTAACGGCAGTGGTAAGCAATAAAGTAGAAAATGAAATAAAATTGTGCTATTATACATTATTGTGTAACATCAGTCGTAGGAGGATACAATGTGAAAATTTCAAAGAAAGATGCGCTTATATGGTTTGAATTCTTTTCAAGGCTGCCGGAAGATGAGGAACTGACGCCAAAGCAACTGGAAATTGTATACTCTGTGTTTGCACAAATTGAGGCAGCAGTTGATCATAGAAATGAAATATTAATGTCGGAAATCAAAGGTTTAAAAAGTTTGGAAAACAGAACTTTTTTCGTGGGAGATGAAAGCAAGTTCCCGAAAGGATGCCGTTCCTGCCTTTTGGGAACAGGCTTGAGCGCAATAAGGAAAACGAACAGATGCAATATAGAGTGCAAGTTCTGTTACAATTACGGAGAACTGGACAGCATTCCGCCGGTCGGAGAGGGCATGTGGGAAATTGGAGGCACAAAGTTTTATGAGAAGGATATTGATTTGCTCCTTTCCATCTACCGGAAACCAACAGGTGTTTCCTACGTTTATCTGGAACCGTTCTTGGAAATTGAAAAATATTATCCGGTGATAAAAAAATTCAGCGATGCAAATGTTCATCAACATTTATATACAAATGGCCTTCTGGCTACGGAAGAATCGCTGAAAGCACTTGGTGAGGCAGGCCTTGACGAGATACGTTTCAATCTGGCCGCTTCCAACTGTTCTGATAAAGTTATAGAAAAAATGGAAATAGCAAGAAAATACATTAAAAGTGTAGGCATTGAATCTCCCATGACTCCTGAATTCTTTACAAGCTTTCTGAGGAAAAAGCAGGATATCCTTGCGACAAAACCTGACTTTATCAATTGCGCAGAATTACATTTAAATGAAAACAATATATGCAATTATTATGGGGAAAACATGTATATTTCGAGACATGGCTACATATCCCCAATCTGGAGCAGGGAATTGACTCTGAAATTCATGAAAATAGCCGATGAAGAAAAGTGGGATTTGGTGGTGCACGATTGCTCAAACTATACGAAATTCGCCAGAGGTTTGAATCTGGGCAGCAAAGAGGGCAAATGGTTCGGAGCAAGCGATTACGGCTGCGAGTTTTCCAGAATACCATTCGAAGTGTTTCTGCCAATACTGCGCGATGACAGCTTCAAATTTTTAAGTGAAGAAGAACTGCCTGAAGGGTATAGACCTGGGGATTTGGTTATATAGAGAATCCTGTGCCTTGATTGTCATTGTGTCACTTTTAAAGCCTTGCATATGAAAACGCCGACCTTGGAAATGATATTTTATATTATTTTTTTCAGTCTAAATAATTTTTTTTCATGAGGAAATAATATTATCTGATAACAGACTTGGGAAGCTCCGAACTTTGACGGTAAAAGGTTTGGAGAAAACAAAAGCAGCTTAAATTTTATCATTGAAAGGGTGAACGAATTGGGTAAGAAGAAAAAGAACAAAAAGCAGGATTTGAACGTTGAATTTTACAACGACCAGCTTGGTGAAAATGCTGCTGAAGGAAGAATAGAAAAAGAGATGGAAAAAAAAGAAAGAAAACGTGAACGCTAAAAACCGGTAAAGGCAAAGATCAGGGCAGGATATAATACCTGCCCTGACTTTCATACCTGTCCTATTTTTCAATTTCCCCGTTAAAGAACTTTTCAAGCACAATACTTCCGGAGCCTATACACGGGGCGTATTCCCTGAAGCTTGATATTTCAATTTTTACGTTTTTGCTGTTTCTGAACAGAATGTTTTTGTTAACCATGTCTCTGAGAGGTTGAATAATCAAATCCCCTGCAATGGCAATTTCATGCCCTATAAATACTATTTCAGGATCAAATATGTTTATTACATTTACCAAACCTATTGAAAGGTAATATACCAGTTTCTCAAATGCCTTGAGGCACAGCTTGTCGCCGTTGGAGGCTGCATGGACGATGTCATTCCAGGTAATGGACTGGTTGTTGGAGATTAAGCTTGCCGCTCCAAGTTCCACGGAGGATTTTACCTGCCTTACAACTGAAGGAATTGAAGCATAAATTTCCAGGCATCCGATATTGCCGCAGGGGCAGATATCCCCATGAATGTCTACAGTAGTATGGCCTATTTCCCCTCCAAACCCGTCACTACCCCTGAAAATACTGTTGTTGATTATTATGCCGGCACCGACACCATTGGTTATGCCCACATAAATCAGGTTCGAATATTTTTTCCCGTTGCCGAAAAGCTTTTCTGCAATTGCGCTGGCATTCATATCGTTGTCAAGGAAGGCCGGCAAATTAAACATTTTATTTATAACCGATACAATTGGTATTGATTTCAAGCCTCTGAAATTCGGAGGATCCAGTATAATACCGTTTTTTATATCTAATGGACCGATAGATGCTATTCCCACACCGATAATTTTGTTAAAATCAACTTTTGAAAGGGAAATGGCTGATTGCAGGCACTCGCATACCTTAGATGTAAATGATGATTCGCCTTCCGTAATTTCAAAATTGCGGCGTTTTTCTCCTTTTATTTCGCCTTTCAGATTAATGATACATGAGTAAACAAAGTCCCTTGATATATATATTCCTGCAGAATAAAGTGCATCTTTTGAAAGGTTCAGGAGAACGGGCCTCCTTCCGCTGGAAGTTGTGCCGGAAGGATTTGCAACACCGGTTTCATATATTAAGCCTAAGTCAATCAACTCGTTAACAATGTTTGTAATTGTCGTTTTTGTCAAGCCTGTAATTCTCGAAAGCTCGGAACGGGAAATTTGACCAAGGGTATTAAGTACCCTCAGTACCAAGCTTTTATTGCTTGATTTCAATGTAGTCAGATTTGATCCATTGTTAAAAACGTCCATTGTTCCTCCTGCCGCCATCTTGATACTTAATATACTATATACCATGGTATACCATGAAAATTTGTTGTGCAAGCAGCTATAAACTAGATATTAGTAAAAAGTTTTTATTAATATATTGCCTATGAATAAAATACTATATTTAAGAAACAAAGTAAAGGAGTAATGGCTTAAAATGCTTAAAATATTAGGATTTG
>JAMOAC010000515.1 GCA_023621975.1 Bacillota bacterium
TTACATTTCCCATAAGCTGGGAGAAGTTTTTGAGATTGCAGACAGGGTTACGATTCTTAGAGACGGTAAGTCGGTTGGCACGTATGATATTGGGGAAATTACTGAAGACAGGGTAATTTCTTTAATGGTTGGCCGTGAGCTGACTGAAAGATTTCCGAGGGAAGAGCATACTGCAGGCGAAGTTGTGATGGAGGTTAAAAACCTGAGTGTTTATGATCCCGAGGGAAGCGGCTCGCTTGTTATTGATGATGTAAGTTTTCAAATAAGAAAAGGAGAAATCCTGGGCATTGCAGGTCTTATGGGAGCCGGAAGGACGGAACTGGTTACCAGCATTTTCGGTGGATATCCGGGCAAAAAGACTGGTGACATCTACATTAACGGTGAAAAAGTTGAGATAAATTCGCCAAGTGATGCAATTAAAAACGGGTTGGGACTTGTATCCGAAGACAGAAAAAGATATGGGCTTATCCTGGAGCAGACGGTAATAACAAATACTACACTGGCAAGTATTGATCAGGTTTGTGAATGGGGCGGAGTAATAAATTCCAATAAGGAATATCTGAATTCATCCAAATATGTGAAAGAGTTAAGGATAAAAACACCTACACTGCATACAAAAGTTAACAACCTGAGTGGTGGAAATCAACAAAAGGTAGTTCTGGCAAAATGGCTGATGACAAAACCCAAAATATTGTTCTTGGATGAGCCTACACGAGGAATTGACGTGGGTGCCAAGTATGAAATTTACAATATTATGAATGAACTGGTGAGACAGGGTGTAGCAATTGTAATGATTTCATCGGAGCTCCCGGAAATACTTGGCATGAGCGACAGAATCCTTGTAATGTGTGAAGGGTCTATCAGAGCAGAATTTGACTATCGCGATGCAACACAAGAAAAAATAATGTATTACGCAACTGGAGGTCGTTAAATTGAGTACGAAAATAAGTGTAAGCAAAACAACAACAAGCACTGTTAAGACAAGTGCAGACGTAAAGAAAAAAAGAGGAGAAATCATTAGTTCCAGAATAAAAGCAAATATAAGAACATATACAATGATTTCAGTGCTTTTAATAATATGGATTTTCTTTTCGATTGTTACCAATGGGATGTTTTTAAGTTCCAGGAATTTGGCACTACTTGCAAGGCAGGCTTCTGTTACTTCTGTACTTGCTATAGGAATGGTGTTTGTAATCGTAGCAGGGCATATAGATTTGTCAGTTGGATCAGTACTTGGTTTGTGCGGCGGAGTTATGGCCATACTCCAGTCAAGAATGGGATGGGGAGATGTACCTACACTTGCAGTTGTAATTTTGATGGGACTTGTAATTGGAGCTTGGCATGGTTATTGGGTAGCATACAGAAAAGTACCTGCATTCATCGTAACTCTTGGCGGGTATTTGATGTTCAGAGGAATGCTGCTTGGATTGACAAAAAGTGTTTCCATATCACTCTCATCGCAATTTCTTAAATCTATCGGACAGAGTTATCTTCCTAAAGAAGTAGGTATAGTATTTTGTGTTGTCGCAGTGATAGGTACCATTATACTGGTTTTAAGAGGCAGAGCGTCGCGAGAAAAATATAATTTGGAAGTTCCGCCGTTATATCAGTCCATATTAAAAATATGCCTGTTCTCAGTTCTTATCATAGGTTTTGTGCTGATAATGAATGACTATGAAGGTATTCCGATTCCGGTAATAATTGTTCTATGTTTGACGTTGATTTTCAACTTCCTCGCAACAAAAACAAAGTTTGGAAGAAGTGTTTATGCAATAGGCGGTAATCCTGAAGCTGCAATGCTGTCCGGTATAAATAACAAGAAATACACAATGCTGGTGTTCATTATCAGCGGTTTTTTGAGTGCTATAGCGGGAGTCATTTTAACAGGAAGATTGAACGCTGCTACCAGCAACGCAGGTTCAATGGCTGAAATGGATGCAATAGCCGCATGTGTTATAGGTGGAACAAGCATGACAGGCGGAATTGGTTCGGTTCCATTTGCACTAATTGGAGCTCTTGTAATGACAAGCCTGGATAATGGTATGAGCCTTTTAAATACTGAAAGCTTTTGGCAGCAAATTATAAAAGGTCTGATATTGGTTTTAGCCGTGTGGGTTGATATGTCAACAAAGAATACTAGAAAATAACTTATTAACTTCGCCTGATTATCTAATAATAAGCTGATTATTTATTAAATTGAGGCTTGTCTTAAAAGAAAAGTATAAAAATAAACTGTACGTACGGAGGAAGAATAATGAAAAAAAATACAATTGCAATCATTTGCTTGCTTATAGTGTTTACTTGTGTAATATGTGCTTGCAATAAAAAAACAGAAGAAGGTGAGCACAAACCTTCTTTAAGTGATGATATTGAAGCATTGCAAGAAGCGGCAAATGAGACAATTGTATTAAAAGAAAGTGAAATTGAGTATTCCGACATAAATACACAGGAAAATGGCCAGGCAAATGGTGAAATAGATAATTCTTCCTCTGCAGGATCATCCAGGAACGATTCTGAATTTAAAAATGCAGCAAAAACAGGAACAAATCCAAATTCAAATGGAAAATTGATAAATGAAAAAAAGAATAACGAAAAGAATACAGGATCAAAGAGAGGTAAAAATAATAATTCATCTCAGGGTTCAGCAACTGACAAAGAAACTGGACAATCAAAGGTCAATAACAGTCTTACTGAAGGCTATCGGGATGTGTGCTATGACGGAACGTCATATATTGCCGTTGGCACAAACGGCAGAATAGACAGAATTATGCCGGATAAGACTGTTATTTCGATTACTTCCCCAACCAACAAGACATTAAACGGAATAATATCAGTAAATGGAATTAATATCGCAGTAGGAAAAGACGGAATCATATTGGTTTCAAAAAAAGGAAGCGAATTTAAGGTTGTAAAAAGCGGCGTTAATGCTGAATTATACGATATAGTGCTGTATAGAAACGCTTTTTGGGTTTCAGGCAGTGATGGGATACTTCTTCGTTCCTCTGACGGTGAGCATTGGGAAGTTGTAAAAACAGGTACGAAGAATGACATAATTTCAATTTCGGCCAATAACAGGATGTGTATGGCGGTTACCCGAGAAGGACAAATTCTTATGACCAAAAACGGAAAAGTATGGGACATATTGGACTATAACGAGGTTTATAAAG
>JAMOAC010000127.1 GCA_023621975.1 Bacillota bacterium
TAAATTCCGGCGGTGCAACACTTCGCCTTAATAATGGGTTTTCTTTTTCTGAAAGTGAAGACGGTTCAATTGAACTTAATCACATAAGCGGTCTGTTCTCTGCGGTTATCTCAATTGACCATATGGACGACGAAACCCTGGAACTCTTAAGAAAATACCATAATGATTACTCTTCAGACGAAAATTACATGTTCAACAGGTTCATCGAATTCGGAATGAGCTTTTACAATTCCATGGAAGAACTTTTCCGCAGCAAGTTCCTTTACCCCGAGAAAAACAGCCTTGAAGAAATAAATATGAAGATTTTCGGCAAATATAACGAAAACAGCCTGGGCAAAGGTTCATATTCCGTTATCTACAATACAATATATTGCGACAAGGAATCTTCGCTGGAGAATACGCATATCAATATAGGGATTCCCTCATATCCTGAAAAGACGGTTTATACAATAAGTTTTACCTGCCAAAGGGGAGCTTTGGACAATTACGTAATTGAGTGCATGCTTTCGCTTGTCAACTCCCTGGAAATCCCCGGAGCATACAGGCAGGTAAAAACTCTCAATGTTTTCAGGGACACTCATTCAATAAACCTTGCAAATATGGGCATATATCCTGACCTGGATGTTGAGGGAATTACCTATAAAACGTATATAAATCTAAACGGCGGCTACATCATTAAATACCCGTCCACTTTTATCCAGTACAGAATTAACAATATGACCAGTGCAATGAATTATGTCAGCTTTAAAATCAACTATAACCATACCGTTTCCATAACGGCCGAAAAACTGCAGCAGCCACTATACTTTGACGATATACCGAAGTTGTTGAAGAATTCGAAAAAGGGTAACATTAAAATACAGGAAGAAGGGACACTTAACACCGGTGAAAACGGAAAAAAGTTTAAATACATGAAATATGAAATAAATTCCCCGGAAGGCAGTACATATGTGCAGGACTACTTTATTATAAACAATGCCGTCCTCTATAATATTAAGCTGGAGAGCCGCTTTATTCGGCCGTCCGACGTAATTGAAAAAACGCTGTTCAATATTCTCAAATCCCTTCAATTCACAGAGGGCAGCATGAGGTATCCTGCTGAGATTTCTCATGCCTCATCCAGGTTCACAAACAAATATGACGGCTTTACATTGCTGTACCCGAAAGACTGGAAAATTGTCAGGAACGCATCGGATGATTCCGGGTATGATTCATTTGTCCTGCAGTCTCCCGGAAATTCTTCTGCCTTGGAAGTCATGCTGTCAGAAAGCAAACTTTCAGATGACGTTCCGGATTCCTATATAAAAGACCTGTGTGCAAATGAGAATCCTTTAATCATTAAATATATTTCCAATGGGTACAAAACCCCATACTCAGATGATAAATTCACTGCACTTTATACAAGTTCCTATGAACAAGGGGATATCCTGTTTGTAAAAAGGCTTGTCAACTATCTTGACGATGCAGGCAGAATCAGGATGTGCTACTCCACTGATATAGTAAAGGGAAGGGACGTTTATTCCCTGTTTATATCCTCGCCGGATTATGTTTATTCTGCAGATGCCGCACAACTCAATGAAAATACGACGGCGGTTGCCAACCTTATAAGCAATTACTTCCGTTTGGTGAATACACCCGGATATGATGAGGCTCAGAAAGATGAAATTGATAAAAAGAGTGCACTTATTGCCCAATGCATACTCTACCTTAAAGAAGTTCTTGGAACCGATATAAAGGGATATTTCCCGCATTATGATATGCTTGAGCCTGTAAGTCCGGAAAAAAGTGAATATTATGTAAGCGTATATGTTGAATTTTACAATACTTCCGGCTACTTTGACCTGCTTGTAAACACCGTTGATGACACCATAACGCCGGTAAAATATACGCCGGCAGACAGCATACAAAGAAAATACTAAGAGAATTGGTTTTAGTAGGATACTCTCATCCTCACTTCGGTATAGATAAAATAAAGAAAGGAAACCGGCCTTTGCCGGTTTCCTTTCTTTTATTTATTGTTTATTTATTTCTTTCTTTACCTATTGTTTACTTAACTGTTTTATTACTTGCTGCTGCTGATAAGGTATGCGTTTATAAAACCGTCAATTTCACCGTCCATTACAGCTTCAACGTTTCCTTCCTCATAATTGGTCCTGTGGTCCTTTACCAATGTATAAGGGCAAAAAACGTATGACCTTATCTGGCTTCCCCAGGCAATCTCCATCTGGACGCCCTTTAAATCATCAATCTTTTCTTTGCGCTCCCTCTCTTTCAGTTCAAGGAGCTTTGCTTTCAACATCTTCATGGCAGTTTCCCTGTTCTGGTGCTGTGAACGTTCGGACTGGCACGACACCACAATTCCCGTAGGTATATGGGTAATCCTTACCGCTGAATCCGTCTTGTTAACATGCTGTCCCCCGGCACCGCTGGACCTGAAAGTGTCCACACGAAGATCATCGGGGTTTATATCAACCTTTATCTCTTCATCCAGTTCAGGCAATACTTCTACGGAAGCAAAGGAAGTATGCCTTCTTCCCGCAGCATCAAAAGGTGATATCCTGACAAGCCTGTGCACACCTTTTTCAGATTTCAGGTATCCATAAGCATTTTCACCTATAATATGCACAGTAACGCTTTTGATACCGGCTTCTTCCCCGTCCAATATATCGAGAATTTTTACCGTATATCCTTTCCTTTCAGCCCATCGGGTGTACATTCTCAGCAACATCTGAACCCAGTCCTGAGCTTCCGTCCCACCCGCTCCGGCGTGAAGTGTAAGCATTGCATTGTTTTTATCATACTTACCGGTGAGAAGGGTTTCCAATCTAAGGCTGTTGTAGTCTTTTTTAAGTTTTCTGAGCCCTTCTTCCACCTCAGGAATCAACTCGGCTTCTTCCTCTTCCATTCCCAGCTGGTTAAGAGTCTTTAAGTCTTCCCAGTCATTAAGCAATTTTTGATATCTTTCAACTTTGGCCTTTAGTGATTTTATCCTCTGCAGTACTTTCTGAGAATTTTCGATATCATCCCAAAAGCCTGGCTCTGCAGATCTTTGCTCAAGTTCTTCAATTTCATTGTTCAGCCTGGGTATGTCAAAGAGAAGCCCCCATTTCATCTAACTTTTCCTTGAACGATTCTATTTCCAGTCTAAACTGCTCAAATTC
>JAMOAC010000479.1 GCA_023621975.1 Bacillota bacterium
AGTAAGTGTTTCAATTTTAATTTAATTTCAGTCGTAATATAATTTTATTTTTAACTTATTTTCATATTTAATATATTTTAATATTTATTTTAATATTAATTTTGTAATCATTTCAATTTTGATTATATACCAATTGAATATAAAATTCAAGTATAAATTAAAAATTTTTTGCAGTCATACAAAAACCGGATATCAACATTTGATATCCGGTTTTTGTATGTAAAGAACAAGGAGAGCTTCTCATGTGAAGAATCAGGGGTATTTCCTGTCAGGAATCGTCTTTCAAAACCTTTTTTATGCTTTTACATGTCAGGCAAGTAGTTCTTCGGATCTACAGGCTCATCATCCTTTAATACTTCAAAATGAAGGTGTGATCTTTCTGCCGATTCAAAAATAGCCGTGTCACCGACACTCCCTATTATCTCGCCCTGCTTGACTTTCTGATTCGGGTGTATCATTTCGGCGCTTGCCAGATTTGAATACACGGTTTTAATACCGTTTGAGTGTTCAATAATTACCGTAATTCCAAATCTGGGATCATTTTTTACCTGGCTTACCACACCGTCAGCAACGACTTTTACCGGTGTGCCCCTGTCAGCTGCAATATCCACACCACTGTGGGTCCTCCAGTCCTCCAGGGTTTTGGAATACACCAGCTTGTCCATGGAATAGTCAAATGTGATTTCTCCCAAAACAGGCATTATGAACTTTTCTTCTGCTGCAATAGCGTTCTTGGAACCACTGTCTTTGGCGTTGCTGTCACTCTTTGAACTGCTGCTGTTTGTTTTGCTGCTGTTGTCCTTCTTTTCAGTACTGCCGCCGCTGTCCTTTTTTGTCTCTTTTGAAGCTGATGTATCTGTGTTTTCAGCGACTTTTGTACTGGACATAACTTTAGTGTCATCCTCTTTGTCACCCGAATCAGCTTTACTGTCTGCATCGGCATTTGTGTCTGTAGACGTACTGCTTTCTGCCGTTTTATCCGCTTCTTCGCTTCCCTCGGGTGTGACTGTCGCAGTATCTGTCGGTTCCTCATCTATGGAATCGCTGCTTTCCGAATCTAATCCAATATCCGAAAGATAATCCTCCGACAAGCCTTCAGGTATGATATCTTCTCCGCCATAGCCATCATTCATTGAGGACATATTGTACCTGGTCACCAATACTACCGTTGCCCCTACTACAACTATGCACATTATAAGGACAATATAAAATCCCTTTTTATTCAAAAACTCCAGCAGCCTTTTCTTTGTATCTTTATTTCCTGAATATAAATTGCTCATAACAATTTCCACCTCCATATAATATTGTTGCCGCGTTTGGCAACAATATACATGGATTCGGAAAAATTTACTCTTCCGCAGCCTTCATATCTTCAATAGTAGAAAGCTCAACACCCCTATAGTAGTATTTTATTATCTCCTCATAATTCCCGCCTATTTTTGCAAGATGGTTTGCGCCCCACTGGCTCATCCCTACACCGTGGCCGTAGCCTGTTGTCGTTATTTTCAGCATGTCATTGCCATGTGCCTCTATTTTAAAATCTGCAGACCTAAGGGATAATATTCTCCTCAAATCCGTACCCTTCATTTCCACATTCCCTATTTTTATTGTTTTAACGTTTCCACCCTCTGTACGATCTAATATTTGAATTTCTTCTATTATATTTTCCTTTTCAAATTTGATATCGGGATATTCCTTTTTAATTGCTTCTATAAACTCCTCATTATCCAACGTTATTGTATATTCGTAATTCGGGGCGTCCTCTTCTCCGGCACTGGGAACGCTTCTCAGATAGCTTACCTCTACACCTTCCCATACATCTTCTGAATTTTCTGTCCTTCCTCCGCTGGAAGAATGAAATACAGGGTTTATTATTTTCCCCTCATGAACAATTATTATGCCTTCGGTTTCCGCCACTGCCTTCTCAACTTTTTTCCAATTGCTTCTGGCTTTAAAAACTCCCCATTTTTTCATGGCATCCTGCCTGCTGGTCCATGCCTGGCAATGGGTATGATCGGTGCATATGTCAGCATCAGTGTGCTTGCCATCTTTAGGGATATATAATTTTTTCATCCTGGCATATACATAAGTCCTTGCAGCCACAGCCTGTGCCTTTAGTGCCTCAAGTTCAAAATTCGCAGGCATCTCCGCCGCAATAACACCTTTTACATATTCCTCAATATCCATTTCCTGAATCCTGTCTTCCGGTGTTATGTATACTTTTACTTTTATACTTTCTATATTTTCCGTCTCTTTTTCAGCAGGTATTTCTTCTTCCTTGGTGCTATCACATCCCCTTACAATCAGAAGGGGTAACAGCACAATAATTATAAATATGATAATTATGTAATATGCAATATGCTTCATCTTTTCACCGTTATTATAAATTTTTTTATTTCTCGGTGAACATTTTTCATGTTCCCCGGCAATCAACATAAAAAAAGGATATAAGGTTTGATAAATTATACAAACCTATATCCTAAATATATTCACGGCGAAAAGTATTATGCTTAATCATCAACTCTTTTAATATCTGCACCCAGTGAACTCAGCTTTTTGTCTATTTGAGCATAACCCCTGTCTATATGTTCAATATCGGTTATTTCCGTTTCACCTTCCGCAGCAAGGCCTGCAAGAACAAGAGCAGCACCTGCTCTTAAATCTGTAGCTTTCACCCGTGCACCTGTCAGGTGCCCGTTACCTTCGATAATAGCGCTCCTTCCTTCTATTTTAATGTTGGCTCCCATCCTCTTAAGCTCACTCACATGCATAAACCTGTTCTCAAAAATGGTCTCAATTATCATGCTTGTCCCTTCAGCCTTGCTTAGCAGGGAAGTCATTTGGGCCTGCATATCGGTAGGAAATCCGGGATATGGATGTGTTTTAATATCAACAGCTTTAAGTTTCCCGGGCGCACAAACACGTACACTTGTCAGTTCTTCGTATATTTCCACACCCGCTTCCCGCAGCTTTGCACTTACAGGTTTCAGATGATCTGCAACTACGTTTTCTATAATCACATCCCCCCCTGTAATTGCAGCTGCGACCATAAAGGTGCCGGCTTCAATCCTGTCAGGTATGACAGTATGGCGCGCACCTTTAAGGCTCTCAACTCCGTTAATCTTTATGGTATCGGTACCGGCTCCTTTTAC